>NZ_JACKSY010000098.1:0-16227 GCF_025821985.1 Mycobacterium timonense
GCGGGCATTACGGTGGGACACGAGAACCTCCGGACGGTGATGGGCCTTCGACAAGCCACACCCCACCCGGGGGTTCTCCTCACATCAAGCCGACACGCCCGCTACCAACGTCCCGACCGAATACAGCTAGCGCCGGTCAACCCTCAAAGACGTCGAGCGCTCCGACGTACGCGCGGTCGCCCATGGCCCGCTCGGTCAGGGCACCACGATCCGTCGGTCGGCAGTCGTGTCAGGCGTGTGAACCGCCGTCGACGCGAATCTCCGTCCCGGTGATGAACGCGCCGTCGTCGGAGGCCACCATCGCGATCACCGAGGCGACCGCGCTCGGGTCGCCCAGTATTTCACTGTCTTTGCCGTGCAGGAGCGGGGTTTGCTTGGCCCACAGGCCGACGTCATACCCGTCGGGCATTTTGTCCAACGTGCTGTTGGCCAGTGCCGTCGAGACTCCGCCGGGTTGGATGTTGACCGCGCGCAGCCCCTGCTTCGCGTACTCCAGCGCCAGCGAATGGGTGAAGCTCAAGATGCCGCCCTTGCTGGCGGCATACGCGGCCATGTAGGGATGTGCGAACGACGCGGCGGTGGAGGTGAAGTTCACCACCACACCGCGCCCGGAGTCCAGCAGCGCCGGCAGCGCCTGGCGGGTCATCAGGAATGTGCCGGTCAGATTGACGGCCAACGTCCTGTTCCAGTCGGCCAGCGTGGTCTGATGAGTGTGCGAACACGTCTGTATGGCCGCAACATTCACCAGCACCTCAAGGCCGCCGAGGTCGGCTACCGCGGCATCGACGGCGGCAATGACATCCCCTTCGACCGAGATATCCAGGACGGCGGTGGTCAGGCGTTTGCCGGTGCCGGCGTCGTCGGCGGCGGCCCTCGTGCGCGCCAACCCCTCCGCGGAGATGTCGTAGGCCACGACGGTGGCGCCCTCGTCGAGCAGTCGGGCTGCGGTGGCCGCACCGATCCCGGAGCCGGCCCCGGTCACGATTGCGCGGCGGCCTGCGAAACGGTCCATGACGCAATGCCTCTCGGTGATCAGGCCGGCTGAAACGCGCTCAGCGGCGCCTGGTCGGGATACCTGGTCGGACCCCCCACGTCATAGGCGGCGTTGAGGGCAGCGATGAATTCTGGGTCATGCAGTGGCGCGCTCGGGGCGTCGAGTTTGATGCCCTTGGCATGGAGGTCGTCCAGCATCATGTCGATCGCGCGGTCGATGGTGATGTCGTCGGAGCCTTCCATATTTTTCTTGAGCTCGTCATAGTCGGAGAAAACCTCGGCCGACCAGTGGACCAGGAATCGCAACTCGTCAGTGTGGTGGCGCGCGATCACGTCCTCGCCGTTCTTGAGCAACCAGTGGTTGCGATCGGACGGGTCACCCGTGAACACGGTGTCGAACGCCAAACCGGACGGAATCTGTTGTTCCAGTGGCCCGTTGGCTTCGCCGCGGTGAACCATCATCTCGTTTTGCACCACTACGCCGCGGTTGTTGATCGGCGGCAGCACTCGCGCCGGGGCTTTCAACGGACCGTCGGGCCAGTAGGTGAAGCCACTTCCGGTGTCCAGGCAGAACCACGTGATCACCTGGGCCATTTTGATCAGGTAGTCGGAGAACAATCCCGACTTGCCCATGACGCTGCACAGCCAGGTGGGTGCGTTCTCGTGGCGCACGCCGCGAAAGCTCGGCGAATCCAAGTGGCCGGGATCGCGGTTGGCGCAAGGCCCATTGATGTTGAACAGCATCATCTCCGGCTTGGCGTACTCAGCGTTCCAGTAGCGCTTGGCATGTTCAAGGAAGGCGGCGTTGTAGAAGCAGTCGTGTAGTTCCGGGTACAGCACGGTGCCATAGTTGGCGAGGTAGCCGCGGAACGTCGGCGTGAGAAACAGGTCCAGCGAGGGCGTGAACCCCTCGGGAAACGCACCGCTCATCGTCGCCATCAGTTCGTCGGCCGACGCGAAGTGCTGCGCGATGATGAGCCGCCACGGACCGTGCGTGTGCACCACATTCAATAGGCGCTCACGCTGATCGTCGGTGTACACATTGTCGATTTCGCGGGGCGGCGCGACCGGCCGCAGTACGTCGGAAAGCTCCATTCGGCGCTCGTCGCTGAGCATCACCTGCCTCCTTTGCGGTCACGATCGGTCGATTGTGCGCAGCGTTATCGCGTTGCGGTGGAATGCCGTCCGGTGATCGGGACGTCAAACCGGAGCGGATGAGTAAACTTGGCCCGCAGCAACCCACCGATCTCCGCGATGGCCAGCCGGCCGCGTGCGGTGGCATCGGAGCGCATCAGGAAGCCGTGGTACATGCCGGGATATCGGGTGACGGTGGTCTGGACGCCGGCGTCACGCAGGCGGTCCGCGTAGCGCTCGCCCCAGTCCCGGATGGGGTCGCAGCCCGCGGTGACCACGATCGCCGGCGGCAGACCCGACAGGTCGGCCGCATACGCCGGGACCAGATAGGGGTCGGTCGGAGGACCGGCATCGCCGTCGACCAGCGCGTGCATGTAGTCGATGTCGTCGCGAATGAGCAGCGGAGCGTCGGGCATTGCCGCGATCGAGGCAACGGACATGTCGCGGTCCAACCCGGGATACAGCAGCACCTGCGCGCAGATCGGCGGTCCGCGGCGATCGCGCGCGGCCAGGGCGACGGCCGCGGCCAGCGAGCCGCCGGCGCTGTCGCCGATGACCGCGAGCCGATCGGCATCGACGCCTAATTCCCCGGCCTTCCGCGATACCCATTCGGTGGCGGCGTAGGCGTCGTCGAACTGGGCGGGCGGCGGTGACTCCGGGGTCAGCCGGTAGTCCACGGCGACGACCGTGGCCGCTGACGCGGAGGCGAGCTCGCGGGCCAGTGGTTCGAATGAGCGGTTGGATCCCATCACCAGTCCGCCGCCGTGCAGATACACCAGCACCGCCACACCGGAATCCGTTGTGGGCCGGTAGATCCTGACGGGGATGCCGCCGGCGGCGCTGGGCACGAGCGCCTCGGTGACGCTGGCCATCTCGGGCATTGTCGCCGGCCGCGGTGCGGACTCCAGCCCGGCGCGCACCGCGGGCAGACCCCGTTGCCGCATCGGAGCGGTCTCGCCGAACGAGGCGATGCGGGCGGCCGCGTCGGGATCCAGTGGGGGAGAAGTCATGTCGGCGTCACGTCAGTGCGACGCGGAGTCGAACTGTGTCTCGGTCCGTAGTGGTGGGGCCTGTTGCGCGGCAAGCACTTTGGCCCGTTCGCGCATCGCCGCGCCGACGCTTTCCGGATGAGTGTGCAGGTAGAAGTGGCCCTCGGCCGATTGCCTGAAGATCATCTCGGCGGCTTCCAGCGCATCCATGGACGCGGCCTTGATGCCGAGCATGGCCGAGCGGTGGGCTTCGGCCGCGGCCGCATCGCTGGCTGCATCGGGGTCGACGCCGCCCGCCGACTCGAAGATGTTGGAGCGCACCGGCCCCGGCAGCACGGCCTGGACGTGAACGTGATCGTCGTGCCCGGTGGCCTGCACCTCGAGGTGCAGGCATTCGGTCAGCGCCAGCACCGCGTGCTTGCTCACGATGTAGGGCGCCTGCAACGGCATCGCCACCATCGCACCCACCGATGCGATGTTCCACACCCACGCCTGCTGTCCGGCGGCCATCATCTTCGGCAGAAACGCGCGTACGCCGTAGAACACGCCGCTGACGTTGACGTCCATGACGTGCTGCCAGTTGACCACCGGTGTGTCCCACAAATAGCCGAACTGTTCGATGCCCGCATTGTTCACCAGCAGCCGCACCGGCCCGATGTCATAGGCGCGGTCGGCGAGGTCCTGCACGGCGGCGGGATCGCGGACGTCGCAGGCGGCGTCGTGCGCCGCGCCGCCTCCCGCGGCCAACTCGTCGCGCAACGCCGCGACGGCGTCGCCGTCGATGTCGGCCAGCACGACCGTCATGCCCAACCCACAGGCGTAGCGGGCCAGGCCGGCGCCGAGGCCGGACCCGGCGCCGGTGATCACCGCGACTCCACCCGCGAAGGTGCTGCGAGCGTCCATCGTTATGAGCCCACACCGCTTTCGGCGTGCAGTTCGGAGAGGAGCACCGAGTTGGTGGTGTCGAGAGTTACGTCCATCTCGCTGAACTCCAGTCCGTGGGCACCGCGCCGAACGCCGACGTTGACGACGGCGCTGGACACCGCGAACGGCACGAAGTTGGCGATGTGGTTGACAAAGAGGTAGAACCGCGCCCGGGTGATGTCGCCGTCCGACCCGATGCGGTGCACGTTGGTGGCGTGATGCCGCAATGGGTACGGGCTCTGCTTGCGGTGCTCCGACAGCCATTCCATCACCGCGTCGCGACCGCTGAGTTTCGGTGACATGAGCTCCTCGAAAGGGCTTGCACCGGAATCGCTTCGGGTCAGGTAGTGCACATCCTCGGCGTAGCTGGCCGCCAGCTCGTCGTAGTGCGCCTCATCGTAGTGGTACCAGAAGGCCCCGATGAATTCCTGTAATTCGGGCAGCGTGATGTCGTCGCTCATCCCGTCAGTCAACTCCGAGCGTGCAGTTGCTAGCACCCCGGATGCCCGGTCAGTGGAACACCGTCGGGGCTCAGTTGGTGATCAGCCTGCGCGGCGAGACTATTTTTCTGGATTACGGTAGGTGCCCGTGCGCGCGTGGGTCGGCCGCGTCCCGCTGAGTAGGCACGGGCCTGCTGAAGGCGGCGGACCGCTTCGATACTCGTAGGCATGAGCACTGGCATGCCCGTCACGACTGAAAGCGCGGGAGCGGCGGGTCCGGACCCCTACGACGTCGGCGAACTGCGGGCCAACCTGCGGCAGGCGGATCCCGGGGTGCTCGTCGCGGTGCTCGCCCAGCTGACCGGGGACCCGGCCGTCGTTGATCGGTTCGCACCGAAAATCACCTATGTGCCCGACCCGCCGGAGCAGGCGGGCGTCACCGACCCGGAGACGGCCGCTCAGCTCGTCGACGAGATCGTCACGGCGTTGAGGACGCCGCGGCGAGCGGACGCGGTACCCGCCGACGACCTCGACCTCTTCGCTCGTGTGGCGCCCGTCGCGCTGGGCGGAGAAGTCGGCCCCGAGTATCTCGGACTGCTCCTCGAGCAGGGCGGTTTCCAGCCCTCCCAACCGGTACTTCCGCGCACCGCAAAGCTTCCCGCGGGATTCCGGGTGGCCATCATCGGCGCGGGGATCGCCGGCATCACCGCCGCGCTCGCCTGCGCGGACGCCGGCATCGAGTATCAGATCATCGAGCGCAACGACGAGGTGGGCGGAACCTGGTACACCACCAGGTATCCCGGCATCGGGGTGGACACCCCCTCGGCGTATTACTCGCTGTCCCGCGACATCAACGGTGACTGGTCGAGCTACTACCCGCAGGGTGCGGAATATCAGGCCTATCTGGTAGCGGTGGCCGACAAAAACGACCTGCGCGAGCACGCCCGGTTCGGCACCGAGGTGGAAGCGTTGTGGTGGCAGGAGCGGCGTCGGCAGTGGCAGATCCATTCGGTCGGCCCGGACGGAACCCGCGACGTCAGTTACGCGAACGTGGTGATTCCGGCCGCCGGCTACCTGAATCGGCCGCGGTGGCCGGAACTGGCCGGCCGCGAGACGTTCTCGGGGATTTCGATCCATTCCGCGCACTGGGACCCCGAGCTGGATCTCACCGGTAAGAGGGTCGCGATCATCGGAGCCGGGTGCACCGCGGTCCAGATCGTCGACGCCTGCGTGGACCAGGTCGCGCACCTGACGGTCTTCCAACGCCAACCGCACTGGGTCGCACCGCGCCGACGGGCATCCGACGACGTCCCCGCCTATCAGCGCTGGTTGGGCACCCGACTTCCCTACTACGCCAACTGGATTCGGCTCAAGTCATATTGGGGGACGGCGGACAACAACTATCCGGTGATCCTGCATGACCGGCAATGGACGGCCGAGCACCTGTCGGTTTCGCCGGCCAACGACGTGTTGCTGCGCATGTGTCTGGATTACATCGATCGCGTGTTCGGCGCGGGCAGCGAGCTGGCCCGCAAGGTCACCCCCGACTTTGCGCCCTACGGCAAACGGATCATCCGCGATCCGGGCGGCTATTACGCGGCGCTGGGCCGCGAGCACGTGGACGTCGAGGCCAGCGAACCGGCCCGCGTCAACCAGGCCGGAATCGTCACGGCCGACGGGCAGCAAATCGACCTCGACGTCATCATCTACGCGACCGGTTACTATCTGGATTTCCTTTCCACCGTGGACATCCGGGGCCGCGACGGCAAGAAGCTGACCGACGAGTGGGGCGATGCCCCCCGGGCCTACCGGGGCGGAATGGTGCCCGGGTTCCCGAACATGTTCATCTCGTCGGCCCCCAACTACAGCCCGGGGCACGGGGCCGGGCACAACTTCGGGGTCGAGGTGATGGTGCACTACGTGATGGAATGCCTGCAGTTGATGGCGCTGCGCCGGGCCACCACCGTGGAGGTGACGCAGCGCGCCTACGAGGAATACGTCGCGGACATCGATGCCACCATGGCGGGCACCGTGTGGTGCCACACGCCGTCGGCGCACACCTATTACCGCTCGGGCGGAGGCCGGATCGTGACCGCGTTCCCCTATCGCCTCGTCGATTTCTGGCGCGACCATCGTGCGCCGAGCGAGGAAGATCTCGAGTTGCGATGAGCCGCTTACTGTCCGGCAAAACGGCGGTGGTCACCGGTAGCAGCCGCGGCATAGGTCGCGCGGTCGCGCAGCGCCTGGCCGCCGCGGGGGCCACGGTCGCGGTGACCGCACGATCGCACTCGTCGTCCCTATCGACGCGGGCTGGTACGGCCACCGCGCTGCCCGGCACCATCGGCGAAACGATCGAACTGATCGAAGCCGCCGGTGGTTCGGCGTTCGGGATCGCGGCCGACCTCGAAGACGCCGACCAGCGGGACGGTTTGGTCGATGCGGTCCTCGACCGCACGGGCCGCATCGACATTCTGGTCAACAACGCCGGTTTCGCCGACTACTCGTTGGTCGAAGACATGAGTTTGGAAACGTTCGATCGCACCGTGGAGCACTACCTTCGCGTCCCGTTCGTCCTGACGAAATGCGCTGTGCCGCATATGCGCAAGCAAGGGGCGGGGTGGATCGTCAACATCGGATCGGTCACGGGCCTGGCCCCGGTCAGGCCGTACCGGGAGTACAACAAGGCCTCCGGCGACGTGGTCTACGCGGCCATGAAAGCCGCCCTGCACCGGTTCACCCAGGGAGTGGCCGCCGAGTTGCTCGACGCCAACATCGCCGTGAACTGCGTCGGCCCGTCGACGGCGGTCCGGACACCCGGTGCCGCGCAACTGATCCCGGAGTCTTTCCCTACCGAACCGGTGGAGTATCTGGCCGAGACCGTGCTGGCGATGTGCCATCTGCCCGCCGCGGAGCGAACAGGGCTGCTCGCGTTCAGCCTGCATTATCCGTGGTCACAGCAGCTACCCGTGCACAGCCTGGACGGCGCGAACCTGTTGCCGCCGTTGCGTCCCCCGGCAAATGCCAATCCGAACATTCTTCCCGCGGGGGTCTAGGTCAGAACCGGATCGGTGCTGATGCAGAAGCTGTGGCAGACGCGGTCGCGCACGATGACGTCGGGACACTCCGGGTCGAACCAACGGTCCACCACCGCCCAATGGATCGGGTGCATCAGGTAGGGCCCCATCAACCCGTCCACGTCGGTGAAGAGCTGTTCGAACACATGGGTCCACGCCGAAGCTCCGGTCGCCTCCTCCACCCGGCTCAGCTGCCAGCCGGTGATGGTGCGCACGTATCGCGGCATCAGCCGCAGGTCCGCCTCGAACCGGGCGACGGTGTCCTCGGCGGTGTCGGGCGACACCGCCAACAGCAGCGCCCGGTACACGGTGCCGGGTTTTTGGCCGGCGTGCACGGGCGTTCCGGAGTAGGTCGCACCGTTCACCCGGCCGACGGCGGGGTCGTCCAAGACGGCCGCGAAACATGCGGCCGTGCAATCCCATTGGCGTTTGGAGGCGAAGCGAAGGTGCACCAGGAGATCGCCCCCATTGCGGGAGCCGGGCAGTGTCGGCCCCACCACCCAGTGCAGCGCGCCGGCGTCGGATGCCGCCCGACGCAGTGCGGCAGCCATCCGGTCGCGGTCCTGCTCACCGACATCGATCAGCCGGGTGACGCTATACATCGCAGAGTCCGTCGACGTCCGCGGCGCGCGCGGCGAAGGACCGGGACCGCTCGGCCACCAATTCCCCGATCCGCGACCACCATTCGCCCACCGCCGGATCGGGCCGGCCTTGCCACGTCATCTCCCACCACGCCCGGACGTCGGGCAGTGTCCAGGTGATGGTGACGGTGTTCACCTGGCCCTCGGATTCGTCGAACCAGATGGGTGGGCTCACCAGGACGTCGCGCAGCGTCATGCCGCGTTCGCGCGCGCCGGGGGCGTACTCGGCCAGATAGGTGTCGACGAATCGCCGGGCGCATCCGGGCCGGGTCACCACCCGGTCGATGACGAAGACTGCACCGTCGGCCATCAGCCGACCGTATGACACCCGGGGGACGCAGCGGGGCCGGCTCCCGACCACCGGGAACCTCCGGTCAACCGTCGAAGCCGTCGCGTTACCGCCGCAGCAGATCGGCCAGGGCGGCCGCCGCCTCGTTGCGCGCCCGGTGCGCGATGTCGAGCATCGGCATCGTCATGAACCCGTGGATGCCGCCCTCATAACGCAATTGCACGGTCGGCACGCCCGCCGCTTCGAGCGCGGCGCCGAAGGCCAATCCTTCGTCGCGCAGCGGATCGTGGCCGGCGACCACCACGACCGCGGGCGGGAGTCCGCGTAGGTCGGCGTTCAGCGGCGTGGCGTAGGGGTGCGCGCGGTCTCGGGTCGAGGGCACGTAGCAATCCCAGTACCACCGCAGCGCCGGCGCCGGGTTGTAGTAGCCCTGGCCGAAGAGGCGGTACGACTCGGTGTCGAAATCGGCCGCGATCACCGGATAGATCAGCAGTTGGGCCGCCGGCGCCGGGCCGCCGCGGTCGCGACACATGACCGTGGTCACCGCGGCCAGGTTGCCGCCCGCGCTGTCGCCGCCCACGACCAGTCGTGCGGGGTCGGCCCCGAGCGCGTCGGCGTGGTCGCGGGCCCAGCACGTCGCCGCGTACACGTCTTCGGCGGCCGCCGGCCACGCGTTCTCCGGGGCCAACCGGTAGTCGACCGAAACGACAACGGCGGGAACAAGATTGGCAAGATTGCGGCACAGGCCGTCGTGACTGTCAAGGTCGCAGAACACGAAGCCACCGCCGTGGGCGTACACGAGGGCGGGGAGCGGCGCCGCCGCTTCGGGTCGGTATACGCGTATGCGGAGGGGGCCGCCCGGACCCTCGACCAACCGATCGGCCACCTCGGCGACGGGCTCGGGCTGGGCCGGCGGCACCAGCCTGGATCGGATCAGCGCTCGGGCCTCGGCGCCGCTCATCTGCTGCACGGGTGGAAACCCGCTGTCCAATTGCTCGATGATCGCCGCGATCTGCGGCTCGAGGCTCACGCGTACTGCAGGGCGGGGCGCGGCGCCAGACGCAGCGGGCGCAGGGGTTGCAGGGTGGGCGCGACGCGTTGCGGGCCGTCCTCGGCGTGGCGCCAGATGCCCATCGCGGTCATCCGTACCGGGGCGATCAATCGCTGGTCGAACGCCATCCGGTTCATCGGGCCGCACACCGACACCGCCGCGACGGCCTCACCCGGGTCGCCGATGGGCGCTGCCACACAACCGAATCCGAGCAGAGATTCCTCGCGCTCGAAGGCGACGCCGTGGGCGCGCACCCGGGACAGTTCGATCGCCAGCTGCGAGCCGGTGGCGATCGAGTACTTGGTGCTGCGGACCCGCAAATCCACCGGGGCGCCCTCCTCGCGATAGGCCAGCATCGCCTTGCCGACGGCCGTACAGTGCGCCGGCTGGCGGCCGCCGACCCGGGTGGGGATGGGCGCCAGCGGCGAATCGCCGACCTTGTCGAGGTAGACGACGTCCGGTCCGTCCAGGACCGCCAGGTGCACGACAAGCCCGGTGGCACGGTGCAATTCGACCAACAAGGGGGTGGCTGCGCGCACCAGACGATCCTGGTGCACGGCCAGCGAGCCCAGCTCGACGAGGCGCATGCCGAGTTCGTAGTCGCGGCCGCTGCGGCGCAGCCAGCGCAACTGGACCAGGCGTTCGAGCATTCGGTGCGCCGACGAGCGGGGCAGGCCGGTGCGACGGACGATCTGGGCCAGCGTGAGGCGCCCGGGGCCGTCGAATGCGTCCAGGACGAGCGAGATGCGGTCGATGACGGCGGTGGGGGTTTCGGTGGGCGCTGACACTGAGCCTCCTGGCTGGCATATTCCTATTAGGAATATATGTCTACCACATGAAGGTGGTCCGCGTCACATACCTCGAGCCCGCGAGCGTAAGCCCCACCGCGGAAACCCGGGCCGAAAATCGCAGCGGGCTTACGTTCGCGGAATAGAACGGGGCGCCGCATCGCGCGTAAACCCGGGGCGCGACAAGGCGCGGGCCAGGAAGGAGAGCATGGCTTGCACGGCCTCCTCCTCGCCGTCGAGAAATGTCGCGTAGTGACCACCGGGTAACAGGGCGAGCTGACCGCGGGGGGCCCGTTGCGCCAGATGGATTGCCGGTCCGGGCGGAGCCACGCCGTCATCGCTATAGGCGACAACGAGCAGCGGACACCGAATGTGCTTGGCGTATCGGCCGGGCCGGTAGAAGCCGATGCGTATCGCCGACCGCGCGGCCACCGCTTGGCACCATTCGGGGTAGCGGTTTCCGGGGTTGAGCGCTCGGACGTAGTTTCGCGAATCCGGTGTGGTCAACGCCGCCACGGCGCCGCGCTCACCGGCCAGCGGAACGAGCAGGGGCTGGCGCCCAAACATTCCGCCGACGGTGTCGACAGCGGCGCGGCTGATCAACCTGGTAAACGCCTGAGGTGTCATGTACCGCAACGCGTTACGCATGGCATGGAGGCCGTCGACCGCGGGTGCGTGCGCTATCGCTGCGGCAATCCGGGGATGACGTGCGGCTATGACGAGTGCGTGCCCGCCGGAAGCCGAGAACCCCCATATGGCCAACTTGTCGCGGTCCACGCCCGGCAGCGTTGCGGCGAAGTCCACGGCGGCGTGGTAGTCGGCTAACTGGTCGCGGAAACGCACGAGTTGCCTTGACGTGCCGCTGCTTTCGCCGAGGCAACGGTAATCGAAGGCGAGCACGTGGTAGCCGGCGTCTTGGAAGCGCTTGGCCAGACGATCGGTTCCGGGTTCCTTGGTGACGGCCAGCCCGGCGGCCATGACCACGCAGGCCCCGATCTCGCCCGGGTAGTGCCAGGCGGCGCATTGGCCGTCGGCGCTGGGGAACATCACCTTATGGCGCTGGATGCTAGGTGCCATAACTTTGCTCCTTTGGCATACGGAATAGCCTGGGCTGCAACGCATTAGACCGTGGACATCCCCGCCGCGGTTACGCTGTAAGTCCAATCAATGACGTACGGCCGAAGATACAGGCAGTATGTATGTAACGCAAGCGGCTACCGTAGAGCCGTCGCAGCCGGATCCCGGGATGCCCGGCAGGGGCGCGCCAGCAGGTCCAGTAGCGCTGCCGTGACTTCGTCGGGGCGTTCCTCCATGACGAAGTGGTCCGCGCCGGCAACCCGGGTCAGGGTCGCCGTCGGAATGCGCTCCGCGAGCTCTCGGCCCGTCGCAAAGGGAATGGTGCGATCCCTGTCGCCCCAGATGATCGCCGTCGGACAACGGATCCGCTCCAACCCGGCGGCTAATTCGGGCACCGCGGGCACCCGGTAGTTGCGGAAAAAGTCAACGAACGTTTGCCGCCCGCGCGGCGTGTCCATCCATCCCAAATACTCGGCTTGGAGGGCATCGTCGAAGCACCCGAGCCGGCGGTACGGGCGCAACGCGACGTGATGTAGCCGCCGTAGCGGAAGGCTGCGCACGACGCCGGGAGCATGAGTCACGGCCCACCGTTGGTGAAGCAGGAATCGATAGAACATCGGTCGAAAGACCCTGTGCGCGCGCGAGTTCAGCACTGCCAGGCGCATGACTTTTTGCGGGTGGCGCAGCACATACCCCAAACCGAGGAACGCGCCGTAATCGTGCGCGACCAGGTTGAACCGCCGCAGTCCCAGCGAGTCGACGAGGCAATCGAGTCGTCCTACTTCGTTTTCATATGTCGCGGGCGTGTCGGGCGGATCGGAGCGCCCGAAGCCCGGCCAGTCGACGGCGATGACGCGGTGCCGCTGGGCCAACGCCGGAATCTGGTGACGCCAGCACGATGCGCTCTCGGGATAGCCATGCAAAAGCAGCACCGGTTCCCCGTCGCCGGCTTCGACGCGAAAAACGCTCATCAGCGGGCCGCCTTCGTCGACGTGAGTGCAACGGTGGGGAAACGTTCGTTCGGTTGAACGCCGCCGCTACCAACCTTGCTCAACGCGGCTGAGGCGATCAACCGTGTGGCGCGCGCATGGCCGAATCGGTGGGATGCATGTCCGTTCGGTACGTCAACCGGTCTCCACGGTATGCGCAATGGCGGTGTAAAGCCGGGTTCGAACAATCCGTTTGGCAGATATTGACACGGCAACGTTCCTGATATGAAACTGGAACCGTTCCGTTCCCGAAGGAGGGCCGTCGTGGTTGTCGATAAGGCGGTGTTGATCACGGGGGCCGGCAGTGGAATCGGCGCAAGCACGGCGCGCGCGCTGTACCGCCGTGGCGCACGGCTCCTTTTCGTGGACGTCGATGGGCCCGCAGTGCAAGCGTTGGCAGAGGAATTCGGGCCCGGCCGAAGCGTGGTTGCGCAAGGCGATGTTCGCGATCCCGACGCCATGCGAACGGCCGTTGATGCCGGCATTCAGCAGTTCGGTGGCGTCGATGCCGTGGTGGCCAACGCCGGCGTGGGTTCCTGGACGCCGGTGCTCGACATGCAGCCGGCGCAGTTTCGCCATGTCGTCGACATCAATCTCGTCGGCCTGTTCAACACCGTCGGCGCGGCATTGCCCGCACTCGTCAGCGCAAAAGGGTACGTACTTGTGGTCGCGTCGGTTGCGTCCTACGTCGCCGCGCCAGGTCTGGCCGCTTACACGGCGAGCAAAGCGGGTGCGGAGCAGTTCGCCAACGCGTTGCGACTCGAGATGGCTTGGCGCGGCGTCGATGTCGGCTCGGCCCATATGTCGTGGGTTGACACCCCACTATTCCGGCATGCCATGTCCGGTTCTGCCGGCTTCGCCGCCACGCTGGCCACCCTTCCGCGTCCGTTCAGGCGGACGCTGTCGGCGGATGACTGTGGCGAAAAGCTCGCCGACGCGGTGCAGCGGCGGGCTGCCCGGGTCGCAATGCCCCGATGGGTGGCGATGGCCCGGTGGGCGAAGCCGCTGCTGTCGACCCCGCTACTGGAACGTCAATTGCGCACACGGCTGGCGCAGGTCTTGGAGGACCAAGGATGACCACCGATCTCGTTCGGGCCCGCACGGCGCTGGGCCACTACGCCAGGCTGCTGAGTCCCGACGCGCTGTCGGCGGCGCGCCTGCCGCTGCACCGCGATACCAAGATGCGGATCAAGCAACTGGGCCGGCGCAGCGGCGGGCGCCGCCGGGCGGGCCGGCAACGGATGCGCGGGCTCGTGGCCTACCCCGGCGGCGCGCTGCGCTGGCGGTCGCTGCCCAGCCCCGCCATGCCCGGCCCGCAGGCCGCGATCGTGCGACCGATCGCCGTGGCGACCTGCGACGTGGACCGGGCAATGATGCTGGGTCGCACCCCATTTCCGCTGCCGCTGCACCTCGGCCACGAATGCGTGGCCGAAGTGGTCGACGTGGGGGACGAGGTGTCCTCCGTTCGCGTCGGCGATCGGGTGGTGGTGCCATTCCAGATCAGCTGCGGTCGCTGTTCGGCCTGCCGGCGCGGGCACACCGGCAGCTGCCTGTCGGTGCCCCCGGCGTCGATGTACGGGTTCGGCATCTCCGGTGGCCTGTGGGGCGGCGCGTTGGCCGACCTGATGGCCGTTCCCTTCGCCGATGCCATGCTCGTGGCCTTGCCCGACGGCGTCGAGCCGGCCGCGGCGGCCGGGGTGGGGGACAACATCTGTGATGCCTACCGGCAAGTCGCGCCGTACCTGCCCGGCCTGCTGGCCGCCGACCCCGACGCCGAGACGCTCATCGTGGGGCGGATGGGCAGCCGTGAGCCGATGACCTCCAGCGCGGTGCTGTGTACCGGATTGATCGCTCAGGCGTTGGGCGCGCGCAGAATTCACATCGTCGACGGCCGTGCTGCCGTCCGCGAGCGCGCCGAGCAACTGGGGCTGCATGCGCTGGATCCGCGGCGCCCCCGCGAGTGGCCGACCGCCCCGCTGACCGTCGACGCCACCGGCACCCCGAGCGGGCTCCGGCAGGTACTTCGCCACACCGCGCCCGACGGCGTCTGCACCTGCGTCTGGTCGCTGCACCGGCGCGCCAGCGTGCCCCTGGCCGCCTGCTACGTGCGCAACGTGACGCTGCACATCGGCCGCAGCCACGTCCGCGCCGTCATGCCTTCGGTGCTCGAACTCATGGCCGCGGGAAGGCTGCGACCCGAGCTGGTCACCACGCTCACCGCCTCGTTCAACGACGCTCCGGGCGCCCTGCGCGAGCACTGCCACGGAAACGCCATCAAGGCCATCCTCACTGCCTGACGACCATGCCGCGACGGAGCATCTCAACAACCCGGATCGGGAACCCGCGTGTGTCAATATCGGGTAGTGCAGCCGTCGCGAACGTATCGAGGAGCCACCCCCGGCCAACGTGCCGAGCAGCGGCGCACGCGCCTCATCGAGGCCGCCGTCGACGTGTTCGGCACCGTCGGCTACCGCGCCGCGACGGTCGACCAGGTCTGCGCCAGCGCCGGGCTGTCGAAGCGATATTTCTACGAATCGTTTCCCGACAGCGAGGCACTGTTGCTCGCCTGCTACCAGCGATGCGCCGAGGAAATACACCAGGCCATGGTGAGCGCCGTCGCCCAGGCGGCGGCAGGCACCCTCGACGTTCAGCTTCGGGCGGCGCTGACAGGCTATTTCGAAGCCATCGACGCCGACCAGCGCCGGGCGCGGATCACCCTGCTGGAGATCCTCGGCGTAAGCCCCGCGGTGGATGCCGCCTGGGCCGCGCAAACCCAGCGGTTCGCCGCCTCGGTGGAGACGCTGGCGGCCGCCGCCTTCACCAAGACCACTCTGCCCAAGGCGCAGCGGGCCATCATCGCCGAGGAAATCATCGGCGCCATCACGACCGCCGCCACGCTCTGGCTGCTGCAGGATCGCCGGCGCCGCCGGGCGCAACTCATCAACGCCACACACGTCCTGGTCCTCGCCGTTTTCGACCGGCTGCCGCACGCCTGACCCGCCACCGCGCCTTGCGGCCAGTGCCGGCCGCTGCTTTACTGCAAGTAAGTACTTACTTCCAGGGAGGCGCGGTGCCCGTCACGTCCCGGCAGCGGATCATCACCGAAGCGCTGCGCCTATTCGGGCAACGTGGGTTCGCGGCCACCACGATCGCCCAGATCGAAGATGCCGCCGGGCTGTCGCCGGGCTCGGGCGCGCTGTATCGGCACTTTCGCTCCAAGGACCAACTGCTCTACGAGGCCATTGGCGAGACCCTCGCCGATCGCGACCAGTGGGCGCCGTTCTTCGAGCCCGGCTTCTCGGTGCTGGAACTGCTCGACCAGGTGGCCTGGGGTGCCGGGCTGGTCGACAGGCTCGTGCTGCTCTGCCGGGTGGGGTTGGGCCGGCTGGACCACAACCGCGATGTCACCAGGATCCTGCTGCGCGACACATCGGCGTCCCCGGAGGTGCTCGAGGTGTTTCGCCGCAACGAGTACCTGCAGGTGCTGTCGGTGATCTCCCGCGGGCTGGCCGAACTGGCCGGGCCCGACCACCGCGCGCACGACTGGGACGCCGCCGCCGTGGTGGTGCTAAGCGCGGTCGCGCATTACTGGCTGATCCGCGACACGTTCGGCGGTGAGCACCCGGCCGCCATCGACGAGGAGCGATACCTGCGTTCCACCGCGGAAATGATCGCCGCCCGACTGCAGTGGTCGGATCCGACGCCCAACCCGGAGGAAAGGACTCTCAATGAAGATGTCAAGCCGCCGACTTGGTGATCGGGGGTGATTCGGGTTGCCAGGTGCGGTTGTCACGGATGAGGGCGTAAAGGACGTTGGTACGGCGTCGCGCCAGGCAGA
>NZ_JACKSY010000099.1:0-17008 GCF_025821985.1 Mycobacterium timonense
GTGGGACTCCTCGAGGATTCTGTGGAAGGTTGACTCGAAGGATCACGCGGTGGCCGCTTTACGTCCATCACCGACACGATGACGAACCCAGCAACCGCGCTACACCACTATGCGGGACTCAACTTTCTGCCCTCCCACCCGAGCAACCAGCTACGCCTCGCGTGACCGGAATTTCCTTGAGCGCGAGCCCGGGACTTCAGTCCAGGGTTAGCCGATCTCCGTTGTCGTCGCGCGCAGCCTGGCGTCAACTGGTGCTGTGCGGCATGGATAGAACCGTCGCCTTCGGACGATCAGAGTGGTTGTTGCCGAGATGCAGCGAAGATTGGCATGACACGCCCTCAGTGTTAGTCCCGAAATGCCGTTCATTGCAATGCCGTCCAGATAGGACATCGCGAACCAGCAGGGCCGATCTGGCGGGTTGTCCCATGGGCGCGGTGACGCCGACGATCGTCAAGCAGGTAGTGCAGCACCGTGGTGCCCGCGTCGAGACGAGCGTCGGTGATGGTCACTTCCAGCTCGACAGTTCGCAGGATCGCGTCAGCGTCAACAGCAGCAGACAAGGTTGGGTCGGCCTGGTGGTTCCCGGTTTGTAGGGCTGTCTGTCAACAAACTGTTAGGTGGTGAAGCGGCAGGGGAGCGCCTGGGGTCCGCGGATGGCTGGGTTGTCTCGCCATGTTGGGTTGCCGCACAGTGTGGGTCGGCGAGCTAAGACGTGTTGGAGCGCTGTGGTGGTTTCGAGTCGGGCTAGTGCTGCTCCCAGGCAGTAGTGCGCGCCGTGGCCGAAGGCAAGAGGTGCTGGCCCGGGCCGGTCCGTTTGGAGTTGATCGGGTGAATTGAAGATGGCTGGGTCGCGGTTGGCGGCGGCGAGCACGACGAGGGCAGGTTCGCCGGCGTGGATGGTGACGTCGCCGAAGACGTGGTCGTGTGTGGCCGTGCGTACCACGGCTTGCGCGGTGCCGTCGAGGCGCAGCAGCTCGGTGATCAACCGATCGTCGATGGCGTCGATGGTGTCGATTGGTCGGATGCCGTGATGCGCCGGGGTTAGAAGGCGAATCATTGCTGCGCCCAGGAAGTTTGCGGTGGTTTCGTGGCCGGCGATCGCGATGATGATGGCGGTGGTGACGACGTCGTCGAGTTCAAGATCGGGGTCTCCGGACATATAGCTGAGCAGGTCATCGCCAGGGTGGCGGCGTCGATCGGCGGCCAAGGGGAGAAACTCGGTGAGCAGCGTAGCCAGCGCGACAGTGCCGTTTTCGATGGCGATGGTGTCACGTGAGTCGGTAAGCATTTGGGTGATGGCCGGGGACTCCTCGCGAAGCAGTCGGGCGGCGTCGATGTCGAGTCCCATCCAGGCTGCGGCGACCGCAATCGGCAGGGGCAGGGCGATGTCGGTCATGAAGTCGAACTCGACTCCGGCTCGAATGGAGTCGATTGTGTCTGCGGCAATCGTGGCGATGCCCTCGCGCAGGCCCCCGGACAAACGAGCGGGTGAAGACGTCTCGCACTGAGCCCCGCAGCCGCAGATGATCAGCGCCGTCGGTCAATAAGATGTTGCGGCGCAGGATATTGGATCCGCCGCCCGCAAAGTGGCTGGGATGTTGGGGTTGGCCAGCGGGCTGCTTGTCCAACCGGACCCGGCCAAGATCCGCCGTGCGGGACGGTAGCCCAGGATCAGCCAGGCTGCGGCCGTGTCGTTCCAGACCACCTCGCCCTCGCGGCGGCGTTCTTCGTAGAACGAGTAGGGGTCCGCAACATCCCACGGCAGCCGTGGGATGGACTCAATGTCAGGGGTGGTCATGGTGGTCCAGGGCCCCGGAAAGACCGCGCTCGCGCACCCAGGCGTGGTGCAGCTTGCCTAGCTCGGTGATGGGTTCGGCGACACCGTCCAGGTCGTCCAAGATGGCACGCGCGTGCAGCGTTGCCCCGAAGCCGGCGGCCACACTGGTCCAGGCGAGCTGGACCCGGCCGAGGAAGAGGAACTCTGGGGGCAAGGTTAGCTGGGGCTCCGAGCGAACATCGGGCATTCCGCTGATCCACCACGCCCCGGCGTCGCGTGTGAAGGTGACCGGTTGAGGCAGGTGAGGCGCGCGCGCCATGTTTATCGCCCGTCGCTGTAGTTCGTCGGCGCTCAGTGGTGAGTCCGCGGTGAGGAAGCCGGCTTGCACCATCAGGTCGCGGTGGTCGTCTTTGCGGCCGTCGATCAAGGCGCGTGTCGCCGCCACCCACGGCCAACGCTGCTTTTCGGGGAAGTGTTGGATGCAGCCGAAGTCCAGGAAGCCGACGCTGCCATCGGCGTTGAAGCGGTAGTTGCCGGGATGGGCGTCGGCGTGTATGAGGTTGGCGTGGCGGTAGTTGCCGTTGATGAACCGTCCGATCACTTCGGCCCAGGTGTTTTTCAGATCCTGATCGGCCTGTTGTGCCGCTGCGTAGTCCATCCCGTCGAGGTATGTCATCGTCAGCACGCGGTCGGTGGATGCTTCGGGGATGACCTGGGGGATGCGGATGAACGGGTGGCCGCGGTAGAGCTCGCTGAATTGGGTGATCATGGCGGCTTCGTGGTGGTAGTCGATTTCCTCGCCGATGCGCGCTGCGGCCTCGCGTGCGAGGGCACGGATGTCGAGCTTCATTCCCGCCGCCGCCACTGCGAACCGCAGAAACGTGGCGAGGAGTTCGGTGTTGGCCAGATCGTCGCGGATGGCTCGGGCGACACCGGGATATTGGATTTTGACGACCACTTCGCGACGGTCGCGTAATACCGCGCGGTGCACCTGTCCGACTGATGCCGCGGCCATCGGCTCATCGCAGAACTCGGCGAAATACCGCACCGCGGAACCCAGCTCCTCATCCAGCACCTGGCGAACGAGCAGCGGGTGCATAGGTGGCGCCTGAGCCTGCAGCCGGGCCAAGGCCTTTTGGTAGGGGTAAAACCCGCCGGTGCCCAGCGCGCGGGCGTCCATCATCGACAAGATCTGGCCCGCTTTCATCAGAACGCCCTTGGAGTGGCCCAGCAATTCGGCGTAGCGCTCGGCGGTGCGCTCGTGGAATCGCTCCACGGCGCCATCGTCACCGGTGCGCTCTCGCAACCCCGCGACCAACCGGCCTCCCGTCGCGCGGGCGGCGAATCCGGCTAGCGGCATGGTGCGCCGGATGCGCCCTCGCGGCACCGGTTTGTCGCGCTGTGTCATCGAGACCTCCCGCCCTAGCCAACATATGCAGTAGGCTCTTGCTAAATGTAAGTGATCACTTTGGAGAGGTCAATGACGACACCGGTATCGACGCGGGAACGGCTGGTCAGCGAAGCGATGCGGCTATTCAGCGCCAAGGGGTTCGAGGCCACCAGCGTCTCCCAGATCGAAGCCGCGGCGGGCCTGGCCGCAGGCTCTGGTGCCTTGTATCGCCATTTCAAGTCCAAAGACGCTTTGCTCAACGCTGGGATTGACCGACAACTCGATCGCCGCCACGCCATGCGCGATATCCGTGCACTATTTGCCGGACTCGGCGACCTGCACGCAGAGCTGACCGCGCTGGGCCGCTACCTGCTCAGCGTCATCGACGAAGAGGCCCAACTGCTCCAGATCGCCGCCCGCACACCGGCAGGCCGCTCGGCCCGACTCGACACCGCCTACGCCGCGCTCATCGACGGACTCAACGTCGAACTTGCCGACTGGATCACCGCCTGGGCGCCCCACCTCGCACCAGGCCAATGCAAAGTGCTAGCCGCACTGGGCATTAACGGCATCCTCGGCACGCGCGTCGCGACGAACCTCTTCCATCAGCCCGAGGCGAGGAGCATCCCGGACGACCAGTACATCAGTGAGTGGACCGCGGTCCTCACCGCCCGCATTCAATCGCTCCAGCGAGATGACGCGACTTGACCTGGTACTTGCCCGGCAGCGTCGCCTCCGCTAGACGCGGTCACGGAGCAACATCCGGCACTATCATGCTTCGTGAAATCGCAGCTCCGGCGCCTGCCCACTCCTGCTGCGGAGCAACACAAAAGGATCGACAGCTTCGACCATCACGACGGCCCAAATCTAATTAAACTAGGGAGAGCAGTTCGCTAATCTTCGCTGCATCTCAACGGTTGTCAGGCGATGGGAACTCAGCGTTCGCTGAGCGCCCAGGCGATGGCTTGAGCCCGGTTGACCGCCCCGTACTTGCGTAGGATGTGTTTGACGTGCGATTTCACCGTACCTTCGGTGATGACGAGTCGATCGGCAATGTCCTGATTGCTGGCTCCGGTGACCATCAAGTCGAATACCTCGGCCTCACGTTCGCTAAGCTCCACCGTCGAGCGGCTAACCCGTCCCGATGAGCCGGCGACGCCCGTCGGCGCGCTGTCCGGGTGGTCGCCGAACCGCGATACGTTGACGCTGGCGTCGCAGAGGTCTTCGATGCGCTCGACGGTCCCGAAGAACAAATCACGAACGCTGTCCCGGTGGACTCGCAGCCGCTCCATCAGTACGGCCCGGTCGTAGATGTGGGTGAATCCATCGGCGAAGGCCCACAGCACATCGCGGTCTGCTTCATCGACGCGCCGGGGCAGCGGGTGGTGATCGGTATGCAGGAATCCGATGACTTCTTCATCGTGAACCAAAGGTGCCACTACATAAGACCGTGATTGTCCTGCCTGCACGATCAGCGGCCGATAAACGGGCGCGTCGGCTGTGTCGTACACCATCGACGGACGCCGCCGTGACACCATTTCGGCTTCCGGCGCGGTCGCTGACAGTGGGACGCTCTGGTTGACCCAGTCGCTGAACCATGACCGCGTCGCACTGTTGTCGTCGCGGTTGTGCAGGATCAATGGCTTCCAGGTGCGGCTCTCCAGCTTGGATATCACTGCCCGGTGAAAACCGCAGCGCGCCACCAGTTCCTCGCAGGCGCCATCCATCAGCGCTGTCGATGAGGGCACGCCTCGCAGGCGACTCAGCCCGGCTGCGCAGTCGGCCAGTCGCCGGCCGCGCATCGCCGTTTGGTAGAGGTAGAAGTCCATGGCCAGCTGCTGCAGCTGCAGGATCAGATCGCATAGTCGGCGCGCCCCGGCCACATCGTGCCCAGGGGTGTCGCGCAGGCGCTCAATACACGAATGGGTCAGGATCGAGACGGCCTCAGCCGAGCGTGCCGGCGCCGCCCATTCCAGGGTCGGCAACGGGATATCGTGGCCGACGGCGGCATTGGCTTGCCTTCGCAGCATTGCCAGCCGGTCGATCAGCTCCGTCTCGCCCGACCACCATTCGATCCGGGCTCGCCCACTCGGTGATATCCGATTGCTCTCGCCGGCAAAAGAAACACTCATCGTGGCCACCGTTCATCGATGCGGGTATCCCGCAGGTAACACGAGATAGCTGCGGCACGGTTAGCCGCCCCTAACTTGTGCAGGATGTGTTTGACATGGGACTTGATCGTGCTCTCGGCGACGGTGAGCCGGTCAGCGAGCTGGGCGTTGGTGGCGCCGCTGGCCAGTAATGCCAATACTTCTCGTTCACGGACGGTCAGACGAGCCAGCCGAGTCGATTCCCGGTGTTGCTCAGGGCGGCCACGCTCATGGCCGCCCGCCACTTGCACCCCTTGCCTCTGAGGGGGAGCGCCGAGCTGCAGCTCAGGAACGCCGCCCAGTGTTGGCAAGGAGCCGACCGCCGCCGCGCAGGCCTCGGCGAGGATGCTCCGTTGGTGCTCAGCTCGCTCGTTGAGGTCGGCGCGCTCGATGCATAGTCCTACTCCGTCGGCGAAGAGGCGCAGTAGGTCGCGGTCGAGCTCGGACAAGGTGTCGGTTTTAGTGGGGCGGTC
Organism: Mycobacterium timonense; assembly: GCF_025821985.1. NCBI lineage: Bacteria > Bacillati > Actinomycetota > Actinomycetes > Mycobacteriales > Mycobacteriaceae > Mycobacterium > Mycobacterium timonense. The sequence goes on from NZ_JACKSY010000099.1 coordinate 5,791, forward strand.
CGCGTGCAGTAGTCCGACGACAACCGAATCGGCGACGATCGGAGCCACCACGTACTCGCGGGTGCCGGTGCGCTCAACCAGCGGCCGGTGTGTGCGGGGCTCGTCTTGAGCCTCGGTGACCAATGCCGGTAGTCGCCGGCGCACGACTTCAGCCTCGACCAGCGGCGAGACCAGAGGAATGTGTAGATCCTCGACGACGCCGTCGATCTCGAGGATCGCTCGACCTGTGTTGGTCAGGGCGAACTGCGCCAAGGGCGACCACGTCGAGCCTACGACGCGCGAGACCATTACCCGAGCGAACATTCCGGATTCGCAGAGCGCTTTTGCCGCGAGATCGAAGACGGCTTGGGCGCTCGACTGTCGCCGAAGATGGTCAAGCGCGCCGATCAGACTACTCAATACCTCGCCGAAGCTGCCGTCAGGTTGGCGCGCAACCGCGGGCGAGTTCATCCGGGCTAGTTCATTGGCCACGTCGGCGAATCCGACGTCTTCCGACGACGCTAGGTACAGATCGGCGGCGATGTTTGCACCCCCTCGAGAAGGACTCGATGCGGATCGTTGTTCACTAACACAGCACATTGTCAGTGACGTGCATCACTTTGTCAAAGATATGTGATTTCTGGCCGTTGGTCAGGGTACTTGACATCGAAATATAGCTCTGAAGCAGCATCCGACAGAAGCCATTGATGCCCTTCATATTAGTTACTGTAGATTCACTACGGACCTCCACAAGGCGGGGGTTCGATCTGCTGTTCGCCGATTAGGGGAGTACCGTTGGCGCGCCTGCCTCGCTGGTCACACCGGTTGTCGCTGCCAGTCATCGCTGCGCCGATGACAAGTGTGTCGACACCCGATCTGGTGATCGCCGCCTGCCGCAACGGGGTTGTTGGCGCCTTTCCCACCCACAACGCACCCAGCACGTCGGTGTTGCATGAGTGGCTGGTGCGCATGCGCGATGAACTCGGCCCGGCGGATGCGCCGGTGGCGCCCAACCTGGTGGTGCATCCAAGCAACAGCCGCCGCGACGCGGACTTGGCCTGCCTCGTCGGCCATCATGCCGAACTGGTCATCACCAGCGTTGGCTCTCCGGAACCAGTTATCAGACCCCTCCATGACGTCGGGGCACAGGTCTACGCCGATGTGGCCAGCCTCGCTCATGCGCAACGGGCCGTCGACTCCGGTGCTGATGGGCTGGTCCTGCTTACCGCCGGCGCGGGTGGACAAACCGGGTGGGCTAATCCGTTCGCGTTCGTGCGGGCGGTGCGCGAACGTTTCGACGGGCCTCTGGTGCTGGCGGGCGGGATCAGCGATGGCCACGCCATTGTTGCTGCCCAAGCACTCGGCGTCGACTTGGTCTACCTGGGTACGCGCTTCATCGCGACCCATGAGAGCGGTGCCGAGGACGGTTACCGGCAAGCAGTCGTCGCCTCAACCCTCGACGATGTTCGCCTTTCCGATCGTGTTGGCGGTATTCCGGCAAGCCTTCTGCGCGCCTGGCTTGACGCCGAGCAGGCCAGCGAGACCGCCGAGACTGCCGGCTTTCGCCAAGAGCAACTATTGAGCAACCGTACGGCGTGGAGCGCCGGACACAGCGTGTCGGGCGTGCACGAGATTTCCAGCGTGGCGGCCGTGATCGCGGCGCTGGCAGCCGACTATGAAACGGCGCGCACCACAATGCGGATAGTGATCGATGACTAGCGCCAGCCCATCAAGCGACGGCGGCCCTACCCCGTTCGGACTCTTCGTATCACCTGTTAGGGGTGGATATCGCGAGCCGCTGGCTCAATGACTTAGTGTTTCACCATTCACTACTAATTTCACCTTTCCCGAGCTACCCAGAAGGGACAACGATGCCCGTCCTCGCGTCGCAGATCGACACCTCGTCGGCGACGTATCTGCACAACCGTGACGTCCAGTTGGCCGCGGTCGCATCGCTCGACGAGCAACTGGCGCTGGTGGCCGCCGGCGGTGGGGAACGCTACGTTAAGCGCCACCACGACCGGGGCCGGCTGCTGGCTCGTGAGCGCATCGAGCTGCTGGTGGACCGCGACGCCCCGTTTATGGAGCTGTCTGCGCTCGCCGCGTGGGGTACCAACTTCCAGGTGGGTGCGGCCATCGTCACCGGCGTGGGCGTGGTGTGCGGTGTGGAGTGTGTGATCATCGCCCACGACCCGACCGTGCGGGGTGGCACGATGAACCCTTTCACGTTGCGAAAAAACTTGCGCGCGTTGGAGATCGCGCGGGTTAACCGACTGCCGGTGGTGTACCTGGTCGAGTCCGGTGGGGCCGACCTGCCTACTCAGTCGGAATTGTTCGTGCACGCGGGCAAGATCTTTCACGATCTGACCGAGTTGTCGGGGATGGGCATCCCGAGTGTCGCTTTGGTTTTCGGCAACTCCACTGCCGGTGGGGCCTACGTGCCGGGGATGTGCGATTACGCGGTGCTGGTGGACAAAGGGGCCAAGGTGTTCCTCGGCGGGCCACCGCTGGTGAAGATGGCTACCGGCGAGGACGCCGACGACGAAGAGCTCGGCGGCGCCGACATGCACACCCGGGTCTCCGGGCTCGGCGACTATTTCGCGGTCGACGAGGTAGATGCGATCCGCATAGGCCGGGACATCGTCGCGCACCTTAACTGGCACAAGCTGGGCCCCGGGCCCACGCAACCTGCCGACGAACCGCTCTACGATGCCGAGGAGCTGCTGGGCATCGCCTCCGGGGATCCGCGGGTGCCGTTCGACCCGCGCGACGTCATCGCCCGCATCGTCGACGGATCCCGGTTTTCTGAGTACAAACCACGCTGGGGCACCAGCCTCGCCACCGGATGGGCGTCCATCCATGGCTTCCCGGTCGGAATACTGGCCAACACCCGCGGGGTGCTGTTCAGTGAAGAGTCCAAGAAGGCAACAGAATTCATTCTGCTGGCCAATCAGACCGACACACCTCTGATCTTTCTGCAGAACGTCACCGGCTACATGGTGGGCACCCAATACGAACAGGGCGGCATCATCAAAGACGGCGCCAAGATGATCAACGCCGTCACCAACAGCACGGTTCCCCACATCACCATCAACATGGGCGGATCCTTCGGCGCCGGGAATTATGGGATGTCCGGGCGCGCCTATGACCCGCGGTTCATGTTCAGCTGGGTCAACGCCAAGCTCGCGGTGATGGGTGCCGCACAGCTGGCCGGGGTGCTGTCCATCGTCGGCAAAGCCGCCGCCAAGGCGGCCGGACGTGAATTCGATCTCGAGGCCGACGCCAAACGCACTGCCGAGATCGAAGAACAGATCGAACGCGAATCACACGCCTTCTTCGTGTCCGGGCGCATTTATGACGACGGCGTGATCGATCCTCGCGACACCCGCTCGGTGCTCGCGATGGCCCTGTCGGCAGCGCATTCCAACGTAGTAACTGGCCGCCGCGGTTTCGGCGTGTTCAGGATGTGAGGAACGTGATCACCAAACTGCTCATCGCCAACCGGGGTGAGATCGCCTCCCGGATCATCCGCACCGCCCGCGAGATGGACATCGCCACCGTCGCGGTGTATTCCGACGCCGACCGCAACGCACCGTATGTGGCCCAGGCCGACGAGTCGGTGCATCTGCCCGGCACGGCCCCGGCCGACACCTACCTGCGCGGCGATCTGATCCTGGCTGCCGCGGCTCACACGAACGCCGAGGCTATCCACCCTGGCTACGGATTTCTTTCGGAGAACGCCGATTTCGCTCGCTCCTGTATCGAGGCGGGCATCGTCTTCGTCGGGCCCAGCCCGCAGGCCATCACTGCGATGGGATCCAAGATCGCGGCCAAGGACATGATGCGCGCCGCAGGTGTACCGGTGCTGCCCGGGATCACCGTCGAGTCTGAGCGCGACGAGGATCCGGCAAGACTGCGCGCAGCCGCCCACGACATTGGCTTTCCTATTCTGGTCAAGGCCGCCTTCGGTGGTGGTGGGCGCGGAATGCGCATCGTTCACGACGACACCGAGCTTGCTGAGGCGGTACGCAGCGCTCGTCGTGAAGCGGCCTCGGCGTTCGGTGATGGGACCGTGTTCTTGGAGAAGTTCGTCGAACGCCCCCGCCATGTCGAGGTGCAGATTTTCGGTGACCGCCACGGCAGTGTCGTCCATCTGGGGGAGCGCGAGTGTTCGATTCAGCGCCGCTACCAAAAGATCATCGAGGAGGCCCCGTCCACTGCCGTCGATGAATCCCTTCGCGCAGAACTGGGCCGCGCGGCGGTGTCAGCAGGCAAGGCCTTGGGCTACGAAGGCGCCGGCACCGTGGAATTCGTCATGGCGCCCGACGGCTCATTTTATTTCCTCGAGGTCAATACCCGCCTTCAAGTCGAGCATCCGGTCACCGAGTTGGTCACCGGGATCGACCTGGTCCGCGCCCAGCTGCTCGTCGCTGTCGGTCAGCCATTGCCGCCCGAGATGCTCGACGTCACACCTCGCGGGCACGCCGTAGAGGTCAGGCTTTACGCCGAAGATGTTGCCGCCGGGTTCATCCCAGTCTCGGGCACCCTGCACACCTTGGAATTTCCCGATCTGCCCGGCGTCCGCGTCGATGCCGGGTTTGCCTCGGGGTCTGTCGTGAGCACCTTCTATGACCCGATGCTGGCCAAGGTGATCGGTTACGGCGCCGACCGCGAGGAGGCCTGCAGCAGAGTGGCCCGCGCGTTACGCGAGAGCCGTATCCACGGTGTAACGACGAACCGAGACTTGCTCGTCGGCATCCTGCGCGAACCCGAATTCCGTGCCGGCGCTATCGATACCGGCTACTTGGATCGACATGACCCCGCGGCGCTGATGGGCACGGACCGCGACGCCACCGTGCAACTGCATGCCGTCGTGGCGGCATTAGCGGCCCAGGCGGGTCGACGCGCCGAAACGGCGGTCCTGCCGGGGCTGCCGTCGGGGTGGCGCACGCTGGTCAGCCAGCCCCAAGTGGTGTCGTTCACGGTCGGCGAGGATCGCGTCGACGTCTCCTACCGCTTCGACCGCGCAGGCCTCATCGTCAGCGTCGGCGAGTGGAAACCCGACATCCATCTGATCAGTGCATCGGCGTCACTGCTCGACGCCGATATCGACGGTGTGCGGCGGCGCTACCGGATAACTCGTTGTGGACCAATGCATTACGTCGATAGCTCTGCAGGATCGGCGGCTTTGCAGGAGGTCGAACGGTTCCCCGATCCCACCGCCGCGGCCGAGGCCGGCTCGCTGCTGGCCCCGATGCCGGGGTCGGTGGTGCGCATCGAAGTGACCGAGGGCGTGACCGTCACCGCGGGCGCCCCCATCATCGTGTTGGAAGCGATGAAGATGGAGCACACCGTGCGCTCACCAGCCGACGGTGTTGTCGCCTCGATCCCGGTCGCCGCTGGCGACCAGGTCGATTCCGGACAGGTGCTCGCCGTCGTTCACGGGGACGGGGACGGGCAATGAGCGTCGGCTACGAGGTCCGCGACGGTGTTGCCTGGCTAACGATCAACCGGCCCGAGGCCCGTAACAGCCTGAACAAGGCCGTGCGCGACGGGCTCTTCGACGGCGTCCGCAGATTCAACGCCGACGACACCGCCAAAGTTCTCGTCTTGACGGGTGCCGGTGACAAAGCGTTTTGCGCAGGCGGTGATCTCAAAGAGATGTCAACCGAGCGCCTGGCGATTCCGCCGGTGGACTTCGTGCCTCAGTTCGGCCGCAACATCCGCGTCGACAAGCCGACCATCGCCGCCGTCAACGGCGCCGCGTTCGCCGGCGGATTCTTGTTGGCTCAGACCTGCGATCTGTGCGTGGCCTCCACCACGGCCAGTTTCGCGATCACCGAAGCACGTGTCGGCCGGGGAGCGCCGTGGGCGGCGCCCCTACCGCTGATGATCCCCCGGCGCATCGCCATGGAGTTGCTGCTGACCGCAGCGCCGATCACGGCTCAGCGCGCCTACGAGATTGGTTTCGTCAACCGGCTCGCCGAGCCCGCCGACCTGATACACACCGCCCAACAGTTGGCGCTGCAGATCGCCGCCAATGCTCCCTTGTCGGTCGCCGCGGGCAAACGGACGGCCCTGCTGACCGCCGAGCAACCGCTCACCGACGCTTTCGATACTGCTGAACGCCTTTGGGCGCCGGTTTATCTCAGCTCTGACGCGCAGGAGGGCATGGCCGCCTTCGCCGAGAAACGCCGTCCGACGTGGAAAGGACAGTGAGCCGTGAACCAGGAAACCTATCAGCGGCTGTTGAGCGACCTGCGCCACGAGTCGGACCGACTCACCGAGTGGTTGTCGGGATTGGCCGTTGAGCAGTGGGGTCTTGCCACCCCTGCCGTGGGCTGGGCCATCGGGGACCAGGTGACGCACTTGGCGTTTTTCGACGACGCGACGCTGTTGGCGATGCGGAGTCCCGCCGAATTCCGCGCTTTCGCCGACACTCTGATGGCCGAGGGCATGGACTTCCCCGACCGGATCGCCGAGAGCCATCGGACGCTGACGCCGCAGGCCATGTTGACCTGGTTCATCGACTCCCGGGCGGATCTCTTGGATCGCCTCTCGGCGCAGGACCCGAAAGCGCGCCTGCCGTGGTTCGGGCCCGACATGAGCACGGCGTCGTGTGCCACGGCTCGGCTAATGGAAACGTGGGCGCACGGTCGCGATGTCTACGACGCCCTCGGCGTCGAACCTCCGCCCAGCCCCGGCCTGCGCAGCATCGCCCACTTGGGTGTGTCGACGTTCGCGTTCTCGCACACCGTTCGCGGGATCACCGTCCCGGACGAACCCGTGTACGTCGAGTTACGTTCGGCCGCAGGAGAGCTGTGGAGCTGGGGTCCGTCCAGTGCTGCCAACCGTGTGCACGGTCCTGCCGAGGATTTCGCGCTCGTCGTCACCCAGCGCCGCCACTGGACCCAAACGGCGCTGGTGGTCGAAGGGCCGGTGGCAACACAGTGGCTCGATATCGCCCAGGCCTTCGCCGGTGCGCCGAGCCGCCGGGCGGTGCCGCAATGACGCGCCCGGTACGGGTCGGAAACGCCTCAGCGTTCTACGGCGACCGGCTGGCCTCGATGCGCCAGCTCGTCGAGAGCGCCGACATCGATGTCATCACCGGCGATTACCTGGCCGAACTCACCATGCTCATTTTGTGGAAGGCGCGGCAAAAGGCTCCTGACGCGGGGTATGCCCGCACCTTCCTCACCCAGTTCGAGCAGGTCGCCGCGTCGTGCGCCGACCGCGGCATCAAAGTCGTCGTCAACGCCGGTGGCCTGAATCCCGCGGGCATGGCTGAGGCGGTCCGCGCCATCATCGCCGACGTCGGCGTCGACCTCAACGTCGCCCACATCGAGGGCGACGACCTCATCCCGCACCTGGCCCGACTGCAGGCGGCCGGTGAACAGTTCACCCACCTCGACACCGGTGTGCCGCTCAGCGACGCTGCGGTGCAACCTGTTTCGGCCAACGCCTACCTCGGTGGGTGGGGCATCGCCGCAGCTCTGTCACGCGGCGCCGACGTCGTGATCACCGGACGTGTCACCGACGCCGCACTCGTCCTCGGTGTCGGTGCCTGGTGGCATGGTTGGGATCGCCGCGACTACGACGCGCTGGCAGGAGCGGTCGCCGCCGGCCACATCATCGAATGCGGCCCGCAAGCCACTGGCGGCAACTATTCCCAACTCCGTGAGATCACCGACCGCCGCTACCCGGGATCGCCCATCGTCGAGCTCGCTCGAGACGGAAGCTTCGTCATCACCAAGCCGCCCGGCAGCGGCGGTCTGGTCTCCCCGGGCACGGTCACCGCGCAACTGCTCTACGAGGTGGGGCCGCCCCCCTACGTCAACCCTGATGTCGTCGCCCATTTCGACACCTTGGAGATCCAAGCCGAAAGCACCGATCGGGTACGGGTCACCGGCACCAAAGGCAGTGCGCCGCCACCGACGTTGAAGGTCGCGATGAACTACATCGGCGGCTACCGCAACACCATGACTATGGTGCTGACCGGCCTCGATATCGAGGACAAGGCCGCATGGGCTGTCGATGAGCTGTTCGACATCCTCGGTGGGCGTGACCGTTTCGATGATGTCGACGTCCAGCTGCTGCGCTACGACAAACCGGACCCGCGGTCGATCGTCGACGCCACCGCGCACCTACGTGTGACGGTCAAACACCGTGACCGCGCCTACGTCGACCGCGCCTTCTCCAACGCCGTCATCGAGCTGGCCGTCGCCGGTTACCCCGGCTTCCACACCACAACCCCCCCGGCGTCGGCGACCGAATTCGGCGTCTACTGGCCAACCCTGGTACCGGCCGCCCTCGTCGACCACGTCGTGATCCACCACACCGGCGACCGCGAAATCATCCCGCACACCACCGATCAGACCGGACAGCCGGCTGCCGCCCCGGCGTCGCCGCCCGCTCGGCCTGTCGACTACGGGCCGACGACCCGGCGGCCTCTCGGCGACGTGGTGGCCGCACGCTCGGGCGACAAGGGCGGCAACGCCAACGTCGGCCTGTGGACCGACACCCCGGAACGGTGGGACTGGCTGCGCAGCCACCTCACGGTGGACCGGTTCCGCGCGCTGGTCACCGAATCTGCCGAACTGCCGGTGTATCGCTACGAATTCCCTAACCTCAAAGCGCTCAACTTCGTCATCGTCGGTTTCCTCGGTGAGGGTGTCGCGTCCTGCACCAAGACCGATCCGCAGGCCAAGGGCCTCGGTGAATACGTGCGCGCCCTACACACCGACATTCCCGACAAGCTGGCGCCGTAGTGGATTTCACCGAACCGGCAGAACACCGCGACCTGCGCGAGGCCGTCGGCGCCCTGACCGCCAAATACGGCCCCGAGTACTTCGCCGAACGTGCGGAGGACCACGAGCCCACCACAGAACTGTGGCAGGACTTGGCCCGTCACGGATTTATCGGTATCAACCTGCCCGAAGAGTACGGGGGCGGCGGCGCCGGCATGACCGAGCTCGCGATCGTGTGCGAGGAAACCGCCGCCCACGGTTGTCCGCTGCTGCTGCTTCTGGTGTGCAGTGCCATCTCCGGTGAATTGCTCACCCGATACGGCACCGAACAGCAACGGCGGGAATGGCTGCCGCGCATCAGCTCCGGCGAGACCAAGGTCGTCTTCGCGATCACCGAACCGGACGCGGGATCCAATTCCCACCAGATCAGCACCACAGGCACCCGGGACGGGACCGACTACCTGCTTAACGGCACCAAGTACTACATCTCCGGTGTCGACGAAGCGGGTGCTTTGATCGTCGTGGCGCGCACCGCGCCCGGCCAGCTGTCGCTGTTCCTGGTCCCCACCGACGCGGCCGGGCTGATCAAGCACCGGCTCTCGGTCGGCATCCGCGTGCCCGAGAAGCAATACACCCTGCACCTCGACAACGTCCGACTGCCGGCATCGGCGTTGATCGGCAGCGAACACGAGGGCTTCCGCCAGGTGTTCGACGGCCTGAATCCCGAACGCATCACCGGCGCCGCCGTCTGCGTCGGTATCGGACGACACACGCTGGCCAAGGCCACCGAGTACGCGCGCACCCGCACGGTGTGGGGGCCGCCGATTGGGACCTATCAAGCGATCGCGCACCCCCTGGCCGAGACCAAGATCGCCGTCGACCAAGCCGCCATCATGACCGCCAAAGCCGCGTGGCTCTACGACAACGACCGGCCCGCCGGTGAAGCCGCCAACATTGCCAAATACGCTGCAGCCGAGGCGGCGGTCAGTGCTGCCGATCGCGCGATCCAGGTTCACGGCGGCAACGGACTTTCGGCCGAATACGGGCTCGTCCCGCAATGGGGCCTAGCGCGGCTATTACGCATCGCCCCTGTGAGCCGCGAGATGATCCTCAACTACGTGGCTCAACACAGCCTCAACCTGCCGCGCTCCTATTGAGAGCGGTGGGGGACACAGGAGAGGGACGCTATTGAAACTCGGCCTTCAGCTGGGATATTGGGGGGCTCAGCCACCCCGGAACGCCTCGGAACTTGTAGCCGCCGCCGAGGATGCGGGTTTCGACGCCGTCTTCACCGCCGAAGCGTGGGGCTCGGACGCCTACACACCACTAGCCTGGTGGGGATCGCAGACCAACCGGCTGCGCCTGGGCACCTCGGTGGCGCAGCTATCGGCGCGCACCCCAACCGCCTGTGCGATGGCGGCGCTGACTCTCGATCACCTCTGCAGCGGCCGCCACATCCTCGGACTGGGTGTCTCGGGGCCACAAGTCGTCGAGGGCTGGTACGGACAACGCTTCGCAAAGCCGCTGGCCCGCACCCGCGAATACATCGACATCGTGCGCCAGGTGCTGGCCCGTCAAGCGCCCGTGACCAGCGCGGGCCCACATTACCGGCTACCGCTGACCGGTGCGGGCACCACGGGTTTGGGGGCGAACCTCAAGCCGATCACCCACCCGCTGCGCGCCGACATCCCGATCATGCTCGGCGCCGAAGGACCCAAGAACGTGGCGCTGGCCGCCGAGATCTGCGACGGTTGGCTCCCGATCTTCTACAGCCCACGACTGGCCGGCATGTACAACGAATGGCTCGACGACGGATTCGCCCGTCGCGGTGCCCGACGCGGCCGCGAGGACTTCGAAATCTGCGCCACCGCCCAGGTGGTCATCACCAACGACCGACCCGCGGCTCTTACAGCCATGAAACCGAAGTTGGCGCTTTACCTCGGCGGAATGGGTGCGGAAACTATGAACTTTCACGCCGATCTTTACCGCCGGATGGGCTACGGCAAAGTCGTCGACGCCGTTACCAACCTGTTCCGCACCGGCCGCAAGGACGACGCCGCGACGGTCATCCCCGATGAGCTGGTCGACGATGCCGCCATCGTCGGCGACGTCCATTACGTCCGCGAGCAGGTTGCCGCATGGCAGGCGGCCGGCGTGACCATGATGGTGGTCACCGGCCGCTCGCCCGAGCACATCAAAGAACTCGCGGCGCTGCTATAAGGCGCGGAATCACCGTTGTATTCGTCAGTTTCTTGACAGGTTCTTGCCGTGCCCAGCCGTGGTTGTACCCCACCGACGGCATCACTCGTCAGGCTTCACGTTCAAGCCCGACCGCGACACCGTCGACATCCGCGGCTACCAGATTTTCAGGTCACGTCCCGTGGAGTGGTGTAAGAGCGGTCGCGTGTCCGCGTGTGGCTCTGTGGTAGCCACTATGCCGTGAGAGCGGCTGTGGGGGCAATGGTTTCGGCACTTTGGTCACTGACGTCGAG
>NZ_JACKSY010000100.1:0-52980 GCF_025821985.1 Mycobacterium timonense
CATAGGCCACGCAGGCACCCTACGGCCCACCGGCTAGTGCACAAATCCGCACCAGGCCACAACCGAAGACACAGGTCACAGCCCTACACAACCGCCGGATCGCCGACAGTGATAAAAGTCAGGTGTCAAGTTTGGCGTACGCCGTCCCGATGGGTCGGGTCGTGGTGTCTCGCTCGGATAGCGTCGGCGCTATCGCCGTTGCGAGAAGCCGCATGGTCCCGCAGCGCGGGCGGCGTAACGACTCACAACCGCAGCGTCCACCGACCGCCCCGGTGATGCATGACGACGCAGGCCGCCGGTGCGACATCGACGCGCCAAAACGACGCCGGGTCGGCGTCCAGCGCCGCCGCGATCGCCGCCCGGATCACCGCCGGATGCGTCACCGCCGCGGTGCGTAAGGGGTTGGCGGTCAACGCATTCAACCAACGCGACGCCCGCTCGATCAGGTCGGCGATCGACTCGCCACCGTGCGGCGCCCCGGCCGGATCGCTCAGCCACGCCGCCAGGTCGGCTTGGTCCACGGCCTGCAGCGCCCGCCCGCGCCACCGCCCGCAATCCAGGTCGGCCAGCAGCGGTTCGGCTGCCCCGTCGCAGCCGAGCAGCCCCGCGGTCTGCCGGGCGCGCAGCTCGGGTGCGACGAAATACCTTGCAGCACTACCGAATTGGGCGGTGATAGCTTGCACCTGACGGCGGCCCAGCTCGTTCAGCGGCTCGTCGGCGGGAAAACGCCCGTCCGCCATGGCATCCGTCATGCCATGCGAAACGAGCGTCAGCCGCACGACCCCGGTCACGCCGGCACGCGTGGCGCCCGCGCCCCGAGCAGCCGCCCGCTGACCGCCGCGAAAACCAGGCCGATGCCCGCCCACAGCACCAGCTGCGCGGCCAGCGACACCAGCCGGAATTCGTAGAGCACGTCGGCGGGGAACCCCGGATAGACGATGGCGCCGGCGGCATCGCGCAGCGGCGCCGGCGTCTCGTCCACCGACGGCGCCAGCACCGCCACCGCGACGATCGCCACCAGATACGCCGCGGCCGAAAGCAGCCGCGCGTTCCACGGGCCGAGCCGGGCCTCCAGCCGGCGCGCCAGCCACACCACGCCGATCGTCAGCGCCGCCGACGCCGCGACCAGCGCCAGATACCAGCCGGTGCGCGCGCCGATGGTGTCGGCCTGACCGACCGCCGGCGGGTTCGGCGGATACTTCACGAACGGCACCAGGTACACCGCACCGAACGCACCGGCCGCCAACAGCAGCGAAAGCGCTTGCGGGGAAATGCTTTCCGTGCGCGCATAGACCACGCTGAATAGCACCGCGAACAACGCGCCCATGGCCAGGCCGAAGATCAGCACCCCGAACCCCAGGCCGGGTCCCGATTGCACCCCACGGCTGAACAACTCGGCGCCATGCTCGTGCACGCCGTGCGCGTTCTCCGCGTCGGCGCGGCCGTCCTCAAAGGCGATGGCGCGGGCGATGACGGGTTCGGCGCACAGCCGGGCAAACACGAACGCCAGCACCGCCCCGACGGCGCCCGCCAGCAGGCCGGCCCCGATCAGGCGTTTTTCCACGCTGCCGCTCCCCCGTTAGTGGCAGGGGAAGCCGAGCAGGTGCCGGGCGTCGTGCATGAATTCGTGCACGTGCGAGTCGCTGCCGAACAGCGACACCGCCCCCTGCTCGACGCCGACGAGGTAGAGCGCCAGCAACGCGAAAAAGACGGTGGCGGCCAGGAAGAGCGCGGTTCCGGCGGCGGACAGATCGACCGACCTGGTGCGGCTGCGCGTCGGCTGCGGGTGGGACACAATCGACTCCTTCCGGGGATTACGCGTCCCCGTGGGGGATGACGGGCCTCGGGTCTGACTGTGGACAGTGGCGCGACCGTTTTGGAGTTTCACCAAATTCCGTGGCACGTCGATGACAGCCGTCAGTGTAGAGCACAGCGAAAACGGGCGGCAGTCCCGGAAGACCACCGCCCGTTTCCGTTGATGCGCTACTGCGGGTCGGCGCTGTGCGCCCCGGCCTTGGCCAGGTCCGGCTCGGCCGGCGGCTTGCGGGTACCGGTGAAGGTGAACACCGCGTCCTCGCCGGCGCTTTCGCCGTCCCAGTTGTCGACGTCGACCGTGACGATCTGACCGGGCCCGACCTCCTCGAAGAGGATCTTCTCGGAGAGCTGGTCCTCGATCTCGCGCTGGATGGTGCGCCGCAGCGGGCGGGCACCCAGCACCGGGTCGAAGCCGCGCTTGGCCAGCAGGGCCTTGGCCTTGTCGGTGAGCACCAGGTCCATGTCCTTGCTCTTGAGCTGGCCGGCGACCCGGGTGATCATCAGGTCGACCATCCGGATGATCTCGTCGCGAGTCAGCTGGTGGAAGACGATGATGTCGTCGATGCGGTTGAGGAACTCCGGGCGGAAGTGCTTCTTCAGCTCGTCGTTGACCTTCTGCTTCATCCGCTCGTAGTTGTTCTCACCGCCACCCTGGGTGAAGCCCAGGCCGACCGGCTTGGAGATGTCGGACGTGCCGAGGTTCGAGGTGAAGATCAGCACGGTGTTCTTGAAGTCGACCGTGCGGCCCTGGCCGTCGGTGAGCCGGCCGTCCTCGAGGACCTGCAACAGGCTGTTGTAGATCTCCTGGTGAGCCTTCTCGATCTCGTCGAACAGCACCACCGAGAACGGCTTGCGCCGCACCTTCTCGGTGAGCTGGCCGCCCTCCTCGTAGCCGACGTATCCCGGCGGGGCGCCGAACAGCCGCGAGGCGGTGAACCGGTCGTGGAACTCGCCCATGTCGATCTGGATGAGCGCGTCGTCGTCGCCGAACAGGAAGTTGGCCAGCGCCTTGGACAGCTCGGTCTTACCGACACCGGACGGGCCGGCGAAGATGAACGAGCCCGACGGCCGCTTGGGGTCCTTCAACCCGGCGCGGGTGCGGCGGATCGCCTTGGAGACCGCTTTGACGGCGTCCTCCTGGCCGATGATCCGCTTGTGCAGCTCGTCCTCCATGCGCAGCAGGCGCGTGGTCTCGGCCTCGGTCAGCTTGAACACCGGGATGCCGGTCCAGTTGCCCAGCACCTCGGCGATCTGCTCGTCGTCCACCTCGGCGACCACGTCGAGGTCGCCGGAGCGCCACTGCTTTTCGCGCTCGGCGCGCTGCGCGACGAGCTGCTTCTCCCGGTCGCGCAGGCTGGCCGCCTTCTCGAAGTCCTGGGCGTCTATCGCCGATTCCTTCTCCCGGCGCGCCTCGGCGATCTTCTCGTCGAACTCGCGCAGGTCCGGCGGCGCGGTCATCCGGCGGATCCGCATCCGCGCCCCCGCCTCATCGATCAGGTCGATCGCCTTGTCCGGCAGGTAGCGGTCATTGATGTAGCGGTCCGCCAGCGTCGCGGCCGCCACCATCGCCGAGTCGGTGATGGACACCCGGTGGTGCGCCTCGTAGCGGTCGCGCAGCCCCTTGAGGATCTCGATGGTGTGCTCCACCGTCGGCTCACCCACCTGCACCGGCTGGAACCGACGCTCCAGCGCGGCGTCCTTCTCGATGTACTTGCGGTACTCGTCGAGCGTGGTGGCGCCGATGGTCTGCAGCTCGCCGCGAGCCAGCTTCGGCTTGAGGATGCTGGCCGCGTCGATCGCGCCCTCGGCGGCACCCGCACCGACCAGCGTGTGCAGCTCGTCGATGAACAGGATGATGTCGCCGCGGGTGTTGATCTCCTTGAGCACCTTCTTCAGGCGCTCCTCGAAGTCACCGCGGTAGCGCGAGCCCGCCACCAGCGAACCCAGGTCCAGGGTGTAGAGCTGCTTGTCCTTCAGCGTCTCGGGCACCTGGCCGTGCACGATGGCCTGCGCCAGGCCCTCGACGACGGCCGTCTTGCCGACGCCGGGCTCGCCGATCAGCACCGGGTTGTTCTTGGTGCGCCGGCTCAGCACCTGCATCACCCGCTCGATTTCCTTCTCGCGGCCGATGACCGGGTCCAGCTTGCCCTCCATCGCGGCGGCGGTCAGGTTGCGGCCGAACTGGTCGAGCACCAACGACGTGGATGGGCTGCCGGACTCGCCGCCGCGCCCACCGGTGCCGGCCTCGGCGGCCTCCTTACCCTGGTAGCCGGAGAGCAGCTGGATCACCTGCTGGCGCACCCGGGTCAGCTCGGCGCCCAGCTTGACCAGCACCTGGGCGGCCACGCCCTCACCCTCGCGGATCAGGCCCAGCAGAATGTGCTCGGTGCCGATGTAGTTGTGGCCGAGCTGCAGCGCCTCGCGCAGGCTCAGCTCGAGCACCTTCTTGGCGCGCGGGGTGAACGGGATGTGTCCGGACGGCGCCTGCTGGCCCTGGCCGATGATCTCCTCGACCTGGCTGCGGACGCCCTCCAGCGAGATGCCCAGCGACTCCAGCGACTTGGCCGCCACGCCCTCGCCCTCGTGGATCAAACCCAGCAGGATGTGCTCGGTGCCGATGTAGTTGTGGTTGAGCATCCGGGCCTCTTCTTGCGCCAAGACGACGACCCTGCGGGCACGGTCGGTAAATCGTTCAAACATCGGTGGTTACCTGCTCTCCCTCACCATCGGTACAAACCTGTTAGCGGCCCTTCTGGCAACCCTGCCGGTCCCTTGTGGCCGGAATCGCGTACCTGCCATCCACTGTAATGGTCGGCTTGCCGGCGGGCCTAACCTTGCGCCGCCTTGCTCGTAGTCGGACGTGCGCCGTCGTTGCGATGCAATCACGGCCGCGGCTGCCTGCGGCGTTGTGCGCGTAACTGAAGAAACGCCGCGGCGCGCCAATTCGTTTCCGGCGCCACCCGCCGACCATTTCGCGGCCAGCGAAACGACAAACCGGCGCCCGGACTGCACGCCCGGGCGCCGGCTGCAGGACGGTCAGGTTGCGGCGTGGAAGGCGTCGATGACGTCGGCCGGGATGCGGCCGCGGGTCGACACGTTGTGCCCGTTGCGACGGGCCCATTCGCGGATCGCCGCGCTCTGCTCGCGGTCGATGGCGCCGCGGCCGCGTCCCGAGCCCGAGCGCCCGCGCCGGCGGCCGCCGACGCGACGGCCGGCTTCCACCCATTGCTTCAGATCATTACGAAGTTTCGCGGCATTCTTGGACGAAAGGTCAATCTCGTAGGTCACCCCGTCAAGCCCGAATTCCACTGTTTCGTCGGCTGCGCCGGCACCGTCGAAATCATCGACCAAGGTGACGGTCACTTTTTTTGCCATTGGCTTACCCTCGCATTTCGTCCTGAGCAGTTGCTGAGCAGATTGGATCGACCTCCCCGGCCACCAATCTGCCATAACAGCGCAGCATACTCAATCTGTACGGACGCCGCAGGGTTGGACTTTCTGCGGCGTTGCACTTTCAACTACGAATGCGGCCGAACGATGGGGAACAAAACTGTCTCCCGAATTGACAGCCCGGTCAATGTCATCAACAACCGGTCGATACCCATTCCCGTTCCGGTGCAGGGCGGCATCCCATACTCGAGCGCGGCGAGAAAGTCTTCGTCGAGCACCATGGCCTCGTCGTCGCCGGCGGCCGCCGCACGCGCCTGGGCGGCGAACCGCTCGCGCTGCACCACGGGATCGGTCAACTCCGAGTAGCCGGTGGCCAGCTCGACCCCACGCACGTACAGGTCCCATTTCTCGGTGACGCCGTCGATGCTGCGGTGCTGACGCGTCAAAGGCGTTGTCTCGACCGGGAAATCCCGCACGAACGTGGGCGCGGTGAGCGTGTCGCCCACGGTGTGCTCCCACAGCTCCTCGACGATCTTGCCGTGCCCGTAGCCGCGGTCGCGGGGGATCTCGACGCCCAGCCGCTCGGCGATGCCGAGCAGCTTTTCCACCGTGGTCTGCGGGGTGATCTCCTCACCGAGCGCCGCCGACAGCGACGGGTACATTTCTATAGAAGCCCATTCTCCGTCTATGTCGTAGACGCTGCCGTCGGGCAGCGGTAGTTGTCGGGTTCCGATGGCCTCGTCGGCCACCTCTTGAATAAGCTCGCGCGTCACCACCGCCGAATCGTCATACGTTCCGTAGGCCTGGTAGGTCTCCAGCATGGAGAATTCCGGAGAATGGGTGGAATCCGCACCTTCGTTTCGGAACACGCGATTTAGTTCGAAAACCTTATCGAAACCACCGACGACGCAGCGCTTGAGGAACAGTTCCGGGGCGATCCGCAGGTAGAGATCGATGTCGAGCGCGTTGGAATGGGTGACGAACGGCCGTGCAGCCGCGCCCCCGGCCAGCGTCTGCAACATTGGGGTTTCGACTTCGAGAAACCCGCGCCGTTCCAAGGCGTTGCGGATCGCCCGGATCACCGCGATCCGCTGCCGGGCGACCGTGCGCGCCTGCGGGCGCACGATCAGGTCGACGTAGCGCTGCCGCACCCGCGCCTCTTCGCTCATCTCCTTGTGCGCGACGGGCAGCGGACGCAACGACTTGGACGCCATCCGCCACGAGTCGGCGAGCACGGACAGTTCGCCGCGCCGGGAGCTGATCAGGGTGCCGTGCACGGAGACGATGTCGCCCAGGTCGACGTCGGCCTTCCACGCGTCCAGGGCTTCGCGGCCCACCTTGTCCAGGCTGACCATCACCTGCAGGGTGGTGCCGTCGCCCTCCTGCAGCGTGGCGAAGCACAGCTTGCCGGAGTTGCGCGCGAAGATCACCCGGCCGGCGACGCCGACCACGTCGTCGGTCGCGGTGTCGACGGGCAGGTCGGGGTGGGCGGCGCGCACCTGCGCCAGCGTGTGGGTGCGTTCGACGGCGACCGGGTACGGGTCGTGCCCCTCGGCGAGCAGCCGCGCGCGCTTGTCCCGGCGGATCCGGTACTGCTCGGGAATGTCGGCGTCTGGGGCGGGACTCACGACGTGCCAGCTTAAATGACGCGGCCGCCAGGCCGCGCCGACGCCGTCACCGGGCCGTTTTCAGCCGCCCGCGCTGCGCGTCCCGGTTGCGTTCGAAAACCAGCCGCAGGCCGTGCAGGGTCAGGTGCTGGTCGTAGTGGCTGACGGTGTCCAGTTCGGGCAGCAGCAGCGGCGCGGTGTGCCCGGTGGCCACGATCGCGACGTCGTCGCCGCCGAATCCCGGCACGTCCTCGCGGATGCGCCCGACCAGGCCGTCGACCAGCCCGGCGAAGCCGAACACCGCGCCCGCCTGCATGCATTCGACGGTGTTCTTGCCGATCACCGAGCGGGGACGGGCCAGCTCGACCCGGCGCAGCGCGGCGGAGCGGGCCGCGGCGGCATCGGAGGAGACCTGCAGTCCGGGCGCGATCGCGCCGCCCAGGAATTCGCCCTTGGCCGACACGACGTCCACGCAGATCGAGGATCCGAAGTCGATGACGATGGCGGGGCTTTGGAAACGGTGAAAAGCGGCCAGGCAGTTGACGATCCGGTCGGCGCCCACTTCCTTGGGGTTGTCCACCAGCAGCGGGATGCCGGTGCGCACCCCGGGCTCGATCAGCACGTGCGGCACCGACGGCCAGTACTGGTCGAGCATGAGGCGCACCTCGTGCAGCACCGACGGCACGGTCGACAGCGCGGCGGCGCCGGTGAGCCGCTCCGAGTCGTCGCCGATCAAACCGTCGATGGTCAGCGCCAGCTCGTCGGCGGTGATCTCCGACTCGGTGCGAATCCGCCACTGCTGCACCACTTTTGCGTGCTCTTTGGAACCGGATATCAGCCCGACGACGGTGTGGGTGTTACGGACGTCGATGGCCAGCAGCACGGCTACCGCGCAACGATCCGGGGATCGAGCAACTCGGCCGCCCCTGCTATCTCGAAGTCCGGCACGAATGCCGGATCGTGGCCGAGGTCGACCGGCTTGTTGTCGGCGTCGACGAAGACGATCCGCGGCTGATACGCCCGCGCCTCGGCCTCCTCCATGGTCCCGTAGGCGATCAGGATGACCAGATCGCCCGGGTGGACCAGATGCGCTGCGGCACCGTTGATCCCGATCACCCCGCTGCCACGCTCACCGGTGATCGCGTAGGTGACCAGCCGGGCGCCGTTGTCGATGTCGACGATGGTCACCTGTTCGCCCTCGAGCAGGTCGGCGGCGTCCATCAGGTCGGCGTCGATGGTCACCGAGCCCACGTAGTGCAGGTCGGCCTGCGTGACGGTGGCCCGATGGATCTTCGACTTGAGCATCGTCCGTAACATCAATTCCTCCAAGGTGATTGGGCGTATTGGCGGTCGCCGTCCGGCCCAGCGGTGCCGGCGGGTGTTTCGATCTGCATTTCGATGTTGTCCAGCAGTCGGGTGTTGCCCAGCCGGGCGGCGACCAGCAGCCGCGCCGAGCCGTGGGCGGGTGCCGGGCCCAGCCCGGCGTCGCGCAGCTCGAGATAGTCGACGGTGAGCTCGGGCACGGCGTCCAGCACCGCCCGCGCGGCCCGCAGCGCGGCCGCACCGCCCAGGTGGGCGGCGTGCGCGCCGGCGGTCAGGGCCGCCGAAAGCGTCACGGCCAGTTCGCGTTGCGTGGCGTCCAGGTAGCGGTTGCGCGACGACATCGCCAGGCCGTCGGCCTCCCGCACGGTAGGCACCCCGACCACCTGCACGTCGATGTTGAGGTCGGCGACCATCTGACGGATCATCACCAGCTGCTGGTAGTCCTTCTCGCCGAAGAAGATTCGGTCGGGGCGCACGATCTGCAGCAGCTTGCACACGACGGTCAGCACGCCGGCGAAATGCGTCGGCCGGGGCCCGCCCTCCAGCTCGGCGGCCAGCGGGCCGGGCTGCACGGTGGTGCGCAAACCATTTGGGTACATCGCCGCGGCCGTTGGGGTGAAGGCGATTTCGACGCCCTCGGAGCGCAGTAGCGCCAGGTCGTCGTCCAGGGTGCGGGGGTAGGCGTCCAGGTCTTCGCCGGCGCTGAATTGCAGCGGGTTGACGAAGATCGACACCACCACCACCGAACCGGGCACCCGCTTGGCCGCCCGCACCAGCGCGAGGTGGCCGTCGTGCAGCGCACCCATGGTGGGCACCAGCATCACCCGGCGGCCGGTGTGGCGCAGCGCGCGGCTGACGGCGGTGACGTCGCCCGGGCTGGTGTAGGTGTTGAGTTCGCCCGCGGTGAAGGCGGGTTTCACGGTGCCAGCACCTCGACGACCTCCTGGGGAGCGTGCGCCCGCTGGGCGGTGCGCAGGGCGTTGACCCGATAGGCCTGTGCCAGCTCGGGTGCCACCCGGTGCAGCGCGGCCAGATGCCCGGCCACCGCGGCCGCGTCGCCGCGCGCGACCGGGCCGGTGAGCGCGGCCTGCCCGCGCTGCAGGGTGTTCTCCAGCGCGGCCCGGGCCAGTGGCCCGACGATGCGTTCGGCGATGCCGCCGGGCTGCTCGTCGACGGTCTGCTGGCCGAGCAGTTCGCTGCCGCGCAGCGCGGCCCGCAACGCCTCGAGTGCGTCGGACAGCACCGTCACGAGGTGGTTGCTCGCGTGCGCCAGCGCGGCGTGGTAGAGCACGCGGGCGTCCTCGGCGACGCTGAACGGCTCCCCGCCCATCTCCAGCACCAGCGACTGGGCGATCGCGTAGCCGACCTCGTCGGCCGCCGTGATGCCGAAGCAGGTGTCCGGCAGCCGGCTGATGTCCTCGTCGGAGCCGGTGAACGTCATCGCCGGGTGGATCGCCAGCGGGATGCAGCCCTGCCGGGTCAGCGGCGCGAGGATGCCCACCCCGTTGGCGCCCGAGGTGTGGGCCACGATGGTCCCGGCCCGCACCGCCTCCGTCGCCGCCAAACCGGAGACCAGGCCGGCGAGTTCGCTGTCGGGAACCGCCAGCAGCAACAGCTCGGCACCGGCCGCCACCTCCGGCGGCGTGGCCACCGGGGTGTCGGGCAGCCGGCGCTGCGCCCGCTGCCGGGACGCATGGGAGATGGCGCTGCACGCCACCACGACGTGGTCCGCGCGCTCCAGCGCGACACCGAGCGCGGTGCCCACCCGGCCGGCCGAGATGATGCCCACCTTGAGCCTGGCCGGGCGCAGACCGTCGAACTGCACCATCGCAGACGACCTCACAGATTTCTGGTTCGTTCCGGTCCCACGCAGGTGGGTACCGTTCGGTCACTCGAATCCTAGTCGATCAGGTCGCATCCCCCAATGTGAGGAAGCTCCCAGCTCAGCCCTCGCGGCGCCGGCGCCGGCCGCCCTCGGACGGCTGCACCTGCAGCCGGGCCAGCAGGTCGGCCACCGACTGGCCCCCGGTGCCGGAGGCGTCCCGCGCCCGCCGCGGGTCGGCCGGTTCCGGCTCCCCGCCGTGCCGCGGCGTGTGCTCGGCGGCCGGCGGCGGCGCCAGCCGCGGTGGTGGGGGTGCACCGGCGGCCGGTCCGGACGGCGCCGGAGCGGCCGGGGGCGGCGGTGTGGCCGCGGCGGGCGGAGGCGGCGCGGGGGCCGGTCCGGCCGGCGGCTCGCTGCCGGGCGCGAAGTTGCGCACCCCGTAGTCGCGGTACTCCGCGGAATGGCGCGAGCGGGCCCGGCGACCGGACTCGGCGTACGGCGGCGGGGGCACGGGCTCCACGGGCATGCCATCCCAGGCCTCGTCGGCGCCCGAATGCCGCGCGCGCCGGCGTCCACCCGTCGACTCCGCGTCGGCGCCGGCCCAGTTGCTGCCCGGTGATCCGGGCGGCAACCACTGCCCCTCGGCGCCCACGGGCTGCCAGTCGCGGCCCTGCGGCTGGGGCTGGGGTTCGGGTTGCGGTTCCGGCTGGGGCTCGCGCGGGGGATCCGGCGGCGTTTCCGGCGGAGGTGGCGTCGCGGCGGCGGCCGGCGGGGGTTGATACCGGGGCTCGAACCGCGGCTCCGTCGGCCCCGGGGGCTCCTGGTAGCGGGGACGCTCGCGCCGCGGCGGCGCTGGCTGCTGCGGGCGGGGCGGCATCAGCGGCTCCTCGGGCACGTCGATGATGGCCGTCTCGTCGTGCCGTCCGGGCGGATGCTCCTGGGGTGCCGAGGTCACCCGATCGCTGGGCACCCAATCCACCGGCGTGTCGCGGGGGTTCTCGCCGTTGCGCTCCCACTCGCTGTACGCCCGCTCGGGTTGCGGCTCGCCCTCGAACGCCCCGAGCGCCGGGCGCTGCCCCAGGTCGGTGTCGAACAAGATTTCCAGGCTGGTCCGCAGGGCGCTCAGCTCGGCGCGCAGCTCGGCCAGGTCGTCGGCGGCCTGGGCGCGCAGCTCGGAGGCGAGCTCGCGGCGCAGCTGGGACTCCACCGTGAGCTCGTATTCGCGCCGGGCCGAGATCTCGCGGTCCAGCTGCAGGTCGTAGACCAGTTTGAGGTCGCGGACGCGGGACTGGTCGGCGTCGCTTTGGCGGCGATACAGCACGGAGACGAAAGCGCCGGCGACTGCGGCCCACAGCGCCAGGATTACAGCGAGCTTGAGGAGTTCCACCCGATTGGTGAAAACCAATGCGGAACTGGCCCCCATCGCGAGGACCAGCAACGCGGTCAAGAGCACCCAACCCGGCCTGCGGCCGCCGCGCCGGACCCGGGCGCCGCGGGACAGAACGGTCATGGCCAAACTGTACCTGCGCGAGGTCAATCAGCGTGTCGGCCGACTCCGGCGATTCTTTGCGGGTTGCCCGCGCCGCGGCCGGGTCGGCTAGGTTTCCGCGCCCTCGCCGTGCTCGCCGGAGTCCGGCGGGGATTTGCAGCAATGTTGCAGCCACAGCGCGGCGACGAGCAGAGCCAGCGCGCTGACGGCCGCCACCACCGCCCCCGAGGTGTCCTCGGAGGCTGCCCGCAGCCAGGAGCGGCGCGGCAGAAAGTACACCAGCACTCCGATCCACCAGCCCAGCATCAGCGCGCCCACCCATGCCGACGCCTTGGCCACCATCAGGCTGCGTGCCACCGCCAGCGGATGCAGCCAGCCGGGACCGGAGCCGATCTCGCCGTCGTTGATCTTGGTGCGCACGTAGCGCGCCCACAGCGCCTCGATGACGGCGACGGCCAGCAGCGACAGCCCGGTCCACACCGTGATCGGCGGAAACCACCGATACAGGCCCTGGACCAGCAGATACCCCACGACGGCAGCGCCGACCACCGCGGCCGTCAGGTCACGTTTGCGGGTGGGGCCCATCAGCTGCCCGCCCCCGAATCGGCCGACGAGCCCGCGGGCGGTGTCAGCGTCAGGCCGGTCGGCCGGACACCGTCCCGGTCGGCTTGGTCCAGCTGGGCCAGCAGGCGGGCGACCGGTTGCGGCCCGTCGGCCACCGTCAGCCGCGCGTCCGGGTCGACGGCCAGCCAGGGGATAAGGACGAAGGCCCGCAGATGCGCCAGCGGATGCGGCAGGGTCAGGTTGTTCTCCCGGGAGATCACCTCGCCGTCGCCGTAGCAGGCGATCAGGTCGACGTCGAGGGTGCGCGGGCCCCAGCGTTCGCCCCGCACCCGGCCCGCGGCCCGCTCGAATTCCTGCGCCCGGCGCAGCCAGCCCTGGCCGTCGCAGGCCGGGTCGTCGGCGATCAGCACCGCGTTGAGAAACGGCGCCTGATCCACCCGGCCCCAGGGTTGGGTTTCGTACACCGGCGAGATGGCGCGCACCGCGCCGCCGAGCCCGTCGACGACGGACTGCAGCCGCGCCAGCCGGTCCCCCAGATTGGAGCCAATGGATAAGACAACGCGTGTCATAGCGCCCCGCCCGCCGGGACCACCGAACCGCGGCCGCCGCGCCGGGACCGCCGCACCACCACCGCGACGTCGGCGAACTGCTGCGGGATCGGGGCCTGCGGCTTGTGCACCATCACCTCGACGGCGTGCACACGTTCGTCGTCCATCACCTGGTCGGCGATCTGCGCCCCGACGGTTTCGATCAGATTGCGCGCCGGGCCGGCCACCACGTCGGCGGCCAACTGCGCCAGCGCGGCGTAGTCGTAGGTGTCGGCCAGCTCGTCGCTGGCCGCGGCGCCCACCAGGTCGATCCAGACCGTGACGTCGATGACGAAGTCCTGCCCGTCGACGCGCTCGTGGTCGAACACTCCGTGTTGTCCGCGAACCCTCAAGCCGCGCAACTCGATTCGATCAGCCATCGTCTCCCATCCAAGCGCCGAGCACCTTGAGCGCATCGACCGTGGCCCGCACGTCGTGCACCCGCACCCCCCACGCCCCGTGCAGCGCGGCCAGCGCGGAAATCACCGCGGTCGCCGTCTCCCGCCCGTCGGGCGGCCGCGGCGCGCCGTCGGGCCCGGCCAGCAGCGTGCCGAGGAACCGTTTGCGGGAGGCGCCCAGCAGTACCGGGATCCCGGTGGCGACCAACTGCGGCAACGCGTGCAGCAGGGCCCAATTGTGTTGTCCGGTCTTGGCGAATCCCAACCCCGGATCGATCATCAGCCGGGCGGAATCGACGCCGGCTGCCACCGCGGCGTCGACGCTGGCCAGCAGTTCGGCGCGCACCTCGGCGACCACGTCGCGGTACTGCGGGGCCGCGTGCGGGCGCTCGGCCGACACCGATCGCCAATGCATCAGCACCCAGGGCACTTTCGCCTCGGCCAGCAGCGGCGCCATCGCCGGATCGGCGCGCCCGCCGGACACGTCGTTGACGATCCGCGCGCCGCTGCCCAGCGCCGCCCGCGCGACGTCGGCGTGCATGGTGTCGATGCTCACCGTGACACCTTCTGCCGCAAGCGCTTTGACGACGGGGACGACGCGGGAGGTCTCGACGCGCGGGTCGATCCGGGTGGCGCCGGGGCGGGTGGATTCGCCGCCCACGTCGACGATGCCGGCGCCCTCGGCGACCAGCGCCAGTCCGTGTGCGACGGCCTTGTCGGGGTCGAGGTAGCGGCCGCCGTCGGAGAACGAATCGTCAGTGACGTTCAAGACTCCCATTACCTGCAAGGCGCCGGACTCACTTACGCAGGATCAGGTCGAGCGCCTCCGCCCGAGAAGCCGCGTTGGTCTTGAACAGCCCGCGCACCGCCGAGGTCGTGGTGACGGCACCGGGTTTGCGGACACCGCGCATCGCCATGCACAGGTGCTCGGCCTCGACCACCACGATCACCCCGCGCGGATTGAGCTTTTTCACCAGGGCGTCGGCGATCTGACTGGTCAGCCGCTCCTGCACCTGGGGCCGCTTGGCGTACAGGTCGACCAGGCGGGCGATCTTGGACAGGCCGGTGACCCGGCCGTCGTTGCCGGGGATGTAACCGACATGGGCCACCCCGTGAAACGACACCAGGTGGTGCTCGCAGGTGGAGTACAGCGGGATCTCCTTGACCAGCACCAGTTCGTCGTGTTCCTCGTCGAACATGGTGTTCAGCACGCTGTCCGGGTCGGTGTACAGGCCGGCGAACATCTCCCGGTAGGCGCGGGCGACGCGGGCCGGGGTTTCGGCCAGGCCGTGCCGGTCGGGGTTCTCGCCGATGGCGAACAGCAACTCGCGGACGGCGGCCTCGGCGCGCGCCTGGTCGAACTGCCGGACCTGGTGCGTCGCGGTGTCCGGCGCTGAACCGTTCCCGGCCATCACATCCTCCGTTTGCTCAGCCGTGGGCCGGCGGGTTGGACCGGCTCACGTCGTCATCCTGCCGGTCCGGCGACCCACCCTCGGGGGCGGGCTGACCGGGCGGGGGGTACGGCGGGTACGGCGGGTACGGCGGACGCGCCTGGGGTGGGCCGGACTGAGCCGGTCCGCCCGGCTGGCCGGGATAGGGCTGCTGGCCCGGGTAAGGCTGCTGGCCCGGGTAGCCGTGCGCCGGTTGCTGCCAGTAGGGCGGCTGGGCGGGCGGGTGCCAGTAGTTGGGCTGCTGCGACTGCTGCGGCGGCCAGCCCGGCGCCCGCCAGCCGGCCGGCGCACCGTAGTCCGGTTGGGTGGGACCCTGCCGATTACCGCCCTGGTTGGCGTGAGAACCGTTGCCGCCGTTGGCGTTTCGGTCGGCCTCCAGCCGGGCGGCCGCGGCGGCCTCGCTGGCCTTGGCGATGGCCGCCTTGAAGGCCGGCTCGGGGGCGGGCGGGGGCCACGGCTCGCCGCGCTCGATGGCCAGTTCGCCGGGTGTCTTGATCGGCGGCTTGTCCGACGGGATGCGGCCACCGAAATCGTCGAACATCGTGAGCCGGGGCCGCTTTTCGACGCCGGCGAAGATGCTCTCCAGCTCGGCGCGGTGCAGCGTTTCCTTCTCCAGCAGCTGGCCCGCCAGCGTGTCGAGGATGTCGCGGTATTCGGTGAGGATCTCCCAGGCCTCGGTGTGGGCGGCCTCGATCAGCTTGCGGATCTCGTCGTCGATGTCACGGGCGACCTCGTGCGAGTAGTCGGCCTGGGTGCCCATGGTGCGGCCGAGGAACGGGTCGCCGTGTTCCGAACCGTATTTGACCGCACCGAGTTTGGAGCTCATGCCGAACTCGGTGACCATCGCGCGGGCGATCTTGGTGGCCTGCTCGATGTCGGACACCGCGCCGGTGGTCGGCTCGCGGAAGACCAGCTCCTCGGCGGCGCGGCCACCCATCGCGAACACCAGTTGCGCGATCATCTCCGAGCGGGTCCGCAGGCCCTTGTCCTCCTCGGGCACCGCGACCGCGTGCCCGCCGGTGCGGCCGCGCGCCAGGATCGTCACCTTGTAGATGGGTTCGATGTCGGGCATCGCCCAGGCCGCCAGCGTGTGGCCGCCCTCGTGGTAGGCGGTGATCTTCTTTTCCTGCTCGCTGATGATGCGGCCCTTGCGGCGCGGCCCGCCGATCACCCGGTCGACCGCTTCCTCCAAAGCGGCGCTGGTGATGACGGTGCCGTTCTCCCGGGCGGTCAGCAGCGCCGCCTCGTTGATCACGTTGGCCAGGTCGGCGCCGGTCATGCCGACGGTGCGCTTGGCCAGGCCGTCGAGGTCGGCGTCGGGGGCGATCGGCTTGCCCTTGGAATGCACCGCCAGCACCGCGCGACGGCCGGCCAGGTCCGGGTTGGACACCGGGATCTGGCGGTCGAAGCGGCCGGGCCGCAACAGCGCCGGGTCCAGGATGTCGGGCCGGTTGGTGGCGGCGATCAGGATCACGCCGGCCCGCGGGTCGAACCCGTCCATCTCGACCAGCAACTGGTTCAGCGTCTGCTCGCGCTCGTCGTGACCGCCGCCCAGGCCGGCGCCGCGCTGGCGTCCCACCGCGTCGATCTCGTCGACGAAGATGATGCACGGGTTGTTCTGTTTGGCCTGGTCGAACAGGTCACGAACCCGGGACGCGCCCACCCCGACGAACATCTCGACGAAGTCGGATCCGGAGATGGTGAAGAACGGAACCCCGGCCTCGCCGGCCACCGCCCGGGCCAGCAGCGTCTTACCGGTGCCGGGTGGCCCGTAGAGCAGCACGCCCTTGGGGATCTTGGCGCCCAGCGCCTGATAGCGGCCCGGGTTCTGCAGGAAGTCCTTGATCTCGTAGAGCTCCTCGACCGCCTCGTCGACCCCGGCGACGTCGGCGAAGGTGGTCTTGGGCATGTCCTTGGACAGCTGTTTGGCCCGCGACTTGCCGAACCCGAAGCCCATCCGGGCGCCGCCCTGCATGCGCGAGAACATCACGAACAACCCGACCAGCAGCAGCAGGGGCAGCACGTACACCAGCAGCTCGCCCAGGATGCTGCCCTGGTTGACGACCGTGCTGACCTTCGCGTTCTTGGCGCTCAGCGCGTTGAACAGGTCGACCGCGTAGCCGCTGGGATATTTGGTGATGACCTTGTCGGAGTTGTCGGTGTCGCCGTTGCCCTTCTTCAGGGTCAGGCGCAGTTGCTGTTCGCGGTCGTCGATTTGCGCGCTCTTGACGTTGTCGCCATTGATCTGGGCCATCGCCACCGAGGTGTCGACGGGCTTATAGCCGCGGGTGTCGTCACTGAAGTAGAAGAACGACCAGCCGAGCAGCACCACGACAGCAATCGCCGTGATGGTGCGAATAACGTTTTTCCGGTTCATCAATCATCGGCCCTTACTGGGCAGGTCCTTCCCCGATATACACGCAGCTGGAAAAGTCCAGGCTACCGCTAGCGGCGATCGCCAGCTCCGGCAGAGCCGGAGCGCAGCGGGTCGCCGCCGTCGTGCTCAGCGGCGATCGCCAGCTCCGGCAGAGCCGGGGCGCAGCGGGTCGCCGCCGTCGTGCTCAGCGGCGATCGCCAGCTCCGGCAGAGCCGGAGCGCAGCGGGTCGCCGCCGTCGTGCTCATCGGCGATCGCCAGCTCCGGCAGAGCCGGAGCGCAGCGTCCTCGTCAATAGCAACGACCGGCGGTTCCCGAGCGTCACGCTGGCGCTGCCGTCGGCGGCCGGTGTCACTCCTGCGTGACGCTCGGCGCTGCGTCCGGGCCCGTCACTCGTAGTAGCGGGCCTCGACGACGTTGCCGTCCGGGTCGGCGAAGTAGTAGGTGTGCGGCGACCAGCCCCGCGCGCCGAAACTCCGGCTCAGCCGCACGCCGGTGTCCACGCCCTCGGCCTGCAGGCGCGCCTCCAGCGCGTCGTATTCGGCCTTGGACAAGGCGATACAGACGTGGTTGACGGGGTTACCGGCACTGCCCTCGGCGACCCCGGACGACGCGGCGCCCGAAACCATCTCGAGCGGCATCAAGTCGATGATCGAGTCCGCGCAGATGCGCACGCTGGGGAACGGCGCCTCGCCGGCCTCGAATTCGGCGAACCGAACCGGTTCCAGCCCGACGACGCGCGTGTAGAAGTCCATCGACACCCGCGGATTTCTGGTCCACAGCACGACATGGTCCAGGCGCATAAACCCGAGTATTGCGGTGTTGCGGCCATTTGATGCGCAACCTACCGCCATTCGCGTCAATTGGGCCCTTCTCTGTCCGCGACCGTTGTGCTTTGGTGAGACGGTGCCCCCTACCCAACGGTTAGTAGATACCAATGGTGTGCGGCTGCGGGTGACCGAAGCGGGCGACCGCGGCGCACCCGTGGTGATCCTGGCCCACGGATTCCCCGAACTGGCGTACTCCTGGCGACACCAGATCGACGTCCTCGCCGACGCCGGCTACCACGTGCTGGCGCCCGATCAGCGCGGCTACGGCGGCTCGGATCGCCCGGATGCCGTCGAGGCCTACGACATTCACCAGTTGACCGCCGACCTCGTCGGCCTGCTCGACGACGTCGGCGCCCAGCGCGCTGTGTGGGTGGGGCACGACTGGGGTGCGGCGGTGGTGTGGAATGCGCCGCTGCTGCACCCGGACCGGGTCGCGGCCGTCGCCGCCATGAGCGTGCCGGTGACGCCCCGGCCGCGGCTGGCGCCGACGCAGGCGTGGCGAAAGATGTTCGGCGAGAACTTCTTCTACATCCTGTACTTCCAGGAGCCCGGGGTGGCCGACGCCGAGTTGAACGCCGATCCCGCGCAGGTGATGCGACGGATGATGGGCAGCCTGCGGACCGACGGCGACAAGGCGGCGGGGCTGCGGATGGTGGCGCCGGGTCCGGAGGGTTTCCTCGAACGCCTTCCCGAGCCCGACGGGCTGCCGGAGTGGATCAGCCAGGACGAGCTGGACCACTACATCGCCGAATTCTCGCGCACCGGCTTCACCGGCGGCCTGAACTGGTATCGCAATTTCGACCGCAACTGGGAGACCACCCCCGAACTCGACGGCGCCAAGATCGCGGTGCCGTGCCTGTTCATCGGCGGGACGGCCGATCCCGTCCTGTCCTTCACCCGGGCCGACCGCGCGGCGGAGGTGATCTCCGGCCCGTACCGGCACGTGATGATCGACGGCGCCGGGCACTGGCTGCAGCAGGAGCGCCCCGCCGAGGTGAACGCGGCCTTACTGGACTTCCTCAACGGATTGGAGCTGCGATGAGCGCGCCCCTGCGGTTCGGTGTCTTCATCACCCCGTTTCACCCCGTCGGCCAATCCCCAACGGTCGCACTGGAATACGACCTGGAACGGGTGGTAGCACTGGATCGGCTCGGATTCGACGAGGCGTGGTTCGGCGAACACCACTCCGGCGGCTACGAACTGATCGCCTGCCCGGAGGTGTTCATCGCCACCGCGGCCGAGCGGACCAAACACATTCGGTTGGGCACCGGCGTGGTGTCGCTGCCCTATCACCATCCGCTCATGGTGGCCGATCGCTGGGTGCTGCTCGATCACCTGACCCGCGGCCGGGTGATGTTCGGCACCGGGCCCGGCGCGCTGCCGTCGGACGCCTACATGATGGGCATCGACCCCGTCGATCAGCGGCACATGATGCAGGAGTCGCTGGAGGCGATCCTGGCGCTGTTCCGCGCCGCCCCCACCGAGCGAATCGACCGTCACTCCGACTGGTTCACGCTGCGTGACGCCCAGTTGCACATCCGGCCCTACACCTGGCCGTACCCCGAGATATCCACGGCCGCAATGATTTCCCCCTCGGGTCCGCGGTTGGCCGGCGCGCTGGGCACCTCGCTGCTGTCGCTGTCGATGTCGGTGCCCGGCGGTTACGCGGCGCTGGAGACCACCTGGGACGTGGTGCGCGAGCAGGCCGCCAAGGCCGGCCGGGACGAACCGGACCGCGGCGACTGGCGCGTCTTGAGCATCATGCACATCGCGGACAGTCGCGAGCAGGCGATCGACGATTGCACTTACGGGCTACAGGATTTCGCGAACTACTTCGGCGCGGCCGGCTTCGTCCCGCTGGCCAACAGCGTGGAGGGCACCCAGACGCCGCACGAGTTCGTCGCCGAGTACGCGGCCAAGGGCAACTGCTGCATCGGCACGCCCGAGGACGCCATCGCCCACATCGAGGACCTGCTGGACCGGTCCGGCGGTTTCGGCACCCTGTTGATGCTGGGCCATGACTGGGCCTCCCCGGAAGCGACATACCACTGCTATGACCTGATGGCGCGCAAGGTGATTCCGCACTTCAAGCGGCAGCTCGACGCCTCGCGCGCATCGCACGACTGGGCGAAGGGCATGCGCGACCAGTTGCTCGGCCGGGCGGGTGAGGCCGTGGTCAAGGCGATCAGCGAACATGTCGACGAGCACAAGGACGCGGTGCACTGATGCGCGCGGCGGTGTTGCGCGACGGTCGCATGGTCTACCGCGACGACGTGCCCGAACCGATACCCGAAACCGGCCAGGTGCTCGTCGGGGTGCGGGCGTGCGGGATTTGCGGCTCGGACCTGCATTTCGCCGCCCACGGCGCCCAGGTGCTTCAGATGAGCGATCGGGTGGCCGGCGGCGCGGCCGGCATGCGCGTCGACCTGGACCACGACATCTTCATGGGCCACGAATTCAGCGCCGAGATACTCGAAGCGGGCCCCGACACCGAAACCCATCCCCCGGGCACTTTGGTCACCTCGCTGCCGGTGTTGTTGTCCGCCAAGGGCGTCGAGCCGATCGTCTACAGCAACACCACGATCGGCGGCTATGCCGAGCGGATGCTGCTCTCGGCGCCGCTGCTGCTGCCCATCCCCAACGGCCTGGACGTCAAGCACGCGGCGCTGACCGAACCCATGGCGGTCGGACTGCACGCGGTCAACAAATCGAACATCACCCCGGCCGAGACCGCCCTGGTGCTCGGGTGCGGCCCGATCGGGATCGCCATCATCGCCGCCCTCGCCACGCGCGGTGTGGAATCGATTGTGGCGTCCGACTTTTCGCCCAAGCGCCGCCAGCTGGCCACCGCGATGGGGGCCCACCGGACGCTGGATCCCGCGCAGGGCTCGCCGTTCGACAGCGTCAAGCCCGCGGTGGTGTTCGAGGCGGTCGGCGTACCCGGCATCATCGACGACGTGCTGCTGCGCGCCAGGCCCGGCACCCGGCTGGTGGTCGCCGGCGTGTGCATGCAGCCCGACACCGTCCACCCCTTCTTCGCGATCGCCAAGGAGATCAACGTGCAGTTCGTGCTCGCCTACACCCCCGAGGAGTTCGGCGATTCGCTGCGCGCGCTCGCCGAGGGTGACATCGACGTGGCGCCGCTGATCACCGGCGAGGTCGGGCTGGACGGGGTCGGCGCGGCGTTCGACGACCTCGCCGATCCCGAGCGGCACTGCAAGGTTCTCGTCACGCCCTGATGTCTTAGCGGGGTGCTACACTCGAACACATGTTCGAGTCGAGCCCGGATCCGGCTGCGCTGGTGGCGGTGATCGAGTCCACCCATCGCGAGGAGTCGATGCTGGTGGCGCGCCGGTTCGCGGCCGTGGCGGCATTGCTTCGCCACCGGGTGGCCACCGCCGACCGCCCTGAGCCGGAGTATGCGGAGATCGACGGCTTCGAGCAGACCGCCGCCGAGGTGGCCGCGGCGATGAACCTCTCCGCGGCGGCAGCCAGCTACCTGGTGTCCTACGCCGAGACGCTCGACACCAGGCTGCCGGAGGTGGCGGCGCTGCTCGCCGAGGGCCGAACCGATTGGCGCACAGTACGATTGATCATCACCCGCACCAGTCTGGTCACCGACGCGGAATTGATCGCCAAGCTTGACCGGTCGCTCGCCGCCCGCATCGGCAACTGGCACGGCTGGTCGCGGCAGCGGATCGTCAACGCCGTCGACGCCGCCGTGCGCACCGCCGATCCCGACGCCGCGCGCGAGCGCCGGCTGGCCGCCGAAGAGGACCGGCACATCGGGATCAGCGCCGCGGAGAACGGGATGGCCGAGGTGCACGGCTCGGTCGCCGCCGCCGCGGCGACGGCGTTCGACCGGCGGTTGTCCCAACTCGCCAAGCAGGTATGCCCGGCGGATCCCCGGACGCTGGATCAGCGCCGCGCCGACGCGTTGGCCGCGCTGGCCGAGGGCCGCCGATTGCCCTGCGCCTGTGGACAACCCGACTGCCCGGCTCGAACCGGCAACCAGAATGCAGACGACCGGACCGGGGCGCGGGTGGTCATCAACGTGGTGGCCAGCGACCGAACCGTATACGCCGATGGCGCCGAGCCGGGCTACCTGGAAGGTTACGGCGTCATCGACGCCGACCAGGTGCGCCGACTGGCGGCGGCCGCGCACCTGCTCGTCGCCAATCCCGCGACCAGCCCGGCGGCGGCCCTGCGCTACCAGCCGTCGGCGGCGCTGGAGCGGGCCGTTCGGTGCCGGGATCTCACCTGCCGCTTCCCCGGATGCAGCCGTCCGGCGGTGATCTGTGACCTCGACCATTCCGTGCCGTTCAACCATCAGAATCCCGTGGCCGGCGGGTGGACGGTGCTGGAGAACCTCAAATGCCTGTGCCGCCAACATCATCGGCTCAAAACCTTCGGCGGGTGGCGCGACAGGCAACTGGCCGACGGCACCGTGGTCTGGACCTCGCCGACCGGACGAGCGTACCGGACGTCGCCCGCGGGGGCCGACCTGTTCGCCCAGCCGCGCGGTCCGGCACGCGCGGCCCCGACACCCAACCGGCGAAGCAGATCGAAACAGCGAAACGGCCGGATCATGCGGGCGCGCAAGCACAATCGTGAGCAGCGTCCGATCAACGAGGCCCGGATCCGGCTGGAGCAGGCCCGGCAGCGCGAGATCGCGGACCGGAAGTTCCGAAATCACATGCGCGACATGCTTTTCCTGTTCAAGGGCGCGCCAAGCACCAGCCCCTTCTGCGCCTGGGTCAACGATCCCCGGGAGCCGGAGGAACTGCCGCCGGACTGGGTGCCCGACGAGCCGGCGTATCAGCCGCTGCCCGACGACCCGCCCTTCTGATCCGCCGGATCATCCTCCGGCCGGCGGTTGAGCGATGACCGTGGGTTTGAAACCGTAACGGGGAACGACGAAGTGGGCACCCGCGCCGCGGCCCGCGGCACCGGCGGGCATCATCGGCACCCCGCCCACCGCGCTGGCGGCGTGCTCGGCGGCGCCGGCTGTCGTGGCCCCGTTGAGCGCCACGGCGACCGAGGGCGGGGTGGGGGCCGCGCTCGCCCACGAAGCCGGGACCGACAACCCGCCGATCGATGCCGCCTTGCCGACCGACCCGCCGATCGAGCCCAGCGAGCCCAACGAGCCCAGGCCGGCGCCCGGGACGGCCGCGGGCAGGACCGCTTCGGCGGCTTTGGCCACGCCCTCGCCGGCGGACTTGGCGGCGGGCATCATGCCCTGGGCAATTCCCTGGATGTCCTTGAACGAGGTGGTGAACAGTCGCGTCGGCGAGATCAACCGAATGAACGCGTCGAAAGGCGTGCTGGCGTCCAGGGTTTGCGACCCGGTCAGCCCCTCCAGCAGATCGCCCAGCGGACCCCCGATGACGAGCCCGTCGCCCTCGGGATTCAGGCTGATCCCGCCCAGCGAGAACCCTGGATTGGCCGCCGGCGGATTGTTGGTCCCCGCGGCCAGCGTGGACATGGATTGCGGCGCCGCGCCGAGTCCTTGGGCGCTGTCACCGGCGCCGGTCCCGGCCGCCTGCGCCGTCGCGGCGGCCTGACGGGCCAGCCCCGCCGGGTCGGTTGCGGGTTTCGCCGGCTCGAACGGTGGCAGCGTCGACGCCGCGGCCGACGCGAGCGCATACCCGTACATGGCCGCGGCGTCCTGAGCCCACATTTCGCCGTATTGCGCCTCGACGTCCGCGATGGCCGGGGTGTTCTGGCCGAGGAAGTTGGTGGCCAGCAACTGCAGCAGCAGCGCACGGTTGGCCGCGATCACCGGTGGGGGCACCGTCTCGGCGAAGGCCGTCTCATAGGCGCTCACCGCCGCGAGGGCCTGACCGGCGGCGAGCTCCGCCCGTCCGGCGGTGCCGCTGAGCCACGCCAGCTGCGGCGCCGCCGCGGCCATCATCGACGACGCGGCCGGCCCCTGCCACCCGGCGTCGCCCACGCCGGTGATCACCGACCCGAAGGACGCTGCGGCGGAACGTAATTCGGCGGCCAGGCCGTTCCAGGCCGCCGCAGCGGCCAGCAGCGGCCCCGCGCCGGGTCCGGAATACATCAGCCCGGAGTTGATCTCCGGCGGAAGCTGCGCGAAATCCAGCTGCCCGAAGTTCAGCA
Organism: Mycobacterium timonense; assembly: GCF_025821985.1. Lineage (NCBI taxonomy): Bacteria > Bacillati > Actinomycetota > Actinomycetes > Mycobacteriales > Mycobacteriaceae > Mycobacterium > Mycobacterium timonense. Next base: position 23,775 of record NZ_JACKSY010000100.1, read on the forward strand.
TCGTGCTTCCTCAGCCGACCGCGGCGGTGTTGGCGATCTCGGCGGCGGCATACGAACCGGCGCTGATGCCAAGGGTTGTCGCGAACTGGTCGCGCAGCTGCGCGGCCTGCGCACTGACCTCCTGGAAGGCCAGCCCGTGCCGGGAGAACCGCGCCGCCGTCACCAGCGACACCACATCGGCGGCGGCCGGAGCCAACGCCGTCGTCGGCGTGACCGCGGGCCGAATTGCTCTGCAGCACAGCGGCATTGATGCCATGCAGCTCCCGGGCCGCCGCATCCAATATTTCCGGGCGCACCATCAGAAATGACATGACCCCTCCTCAAAACCCGTTCAGCCGAACACTTTTCGGCTACCGGCTGGACACGTTAGGTCAGTCGCGTCCAGTGAGAACAGCCCCAATAGACCCAATTCATGGCCGATTCGGCAACTGTTCACTTAGCTGGACCGCGCTGCTGCGACTTTTGGATTTGTCATGAATAGCCCTGTATTCCAATATGTTTGGAGTCATATATGTCCTTATATGAGTCGCGCACGCCGCCCCAACCCGGTTTGCCGGCGGCGGCGGCACCACGCGGGGGTGACGTCCAAGCAAACCGGACGACGCCGCGGCGGCTAAGGTGCCAGACATGCCGGTCGCAACGAACGCCCCGAAGTGTGTCCGCTCAGCGATCGCGGCGGCCGCCGCCGGGCTGGCCGTCGTCGCGATCTCGGCGTGCGACAAGCACGGTCCGCCGCCGTCCGGCGCCGCGCCCCGGCAGGTGACAGTGGTGGGTTCCGGCCAGGTCCAGGGCGTTCCGGACACCCTGACCGCCGACGTCGGCATCGAGTTCACCGCGCCCGATGTCACCACCGCGATGAACCAGACCAACGAGCGTCAGCAGGCCGTCATCAACGCGCTGGTCGGCGCGGGCATCGACCACAAGGACATCAGCACCACCGAGGTCGCGCTGACACCCCAGTACAGCAACCCCGAGGCCGGCGGCAGCGCCGCGATCACCGGCTATCGCGCCAGCAACGCCGTCGCCGTCAAGATCCACCCGCCCGACGCCGCGTCGCGGCTGCTGGCGCTCATCCTCGGCACCGGCGGCGACGCCACCCGGATCCGGTCGGTCAGCTACTCCATCGCCGACGATTCGCAGCTGGTCAAGGACGCCCGCACCCGCGCGTTCAACGACGCCAAAAGCCGCGCCGAGCAGTACGCCCAGCTGTCCGGTCTGCACCTGGGCAAGGTGCTGTCCATCTCGGAGGCGACGGGCAACGCCCCGCCACCCGGCGGCCCGCCACCGTCGCCGCGCGCGATGCCGATGGCGGTGCCGCTGGAACCGGGCCAGCAGACGGTGAAGTTCACCGTCACCGCGTCCTGGGAGCTGGACTGAGCGGGAGCTACTGCTGGTAGACCCTGGGGTCCAGGGTGCCGATGTAGGACAGGTCGCGGTAGCGCTCGTCGTAGTCGAGGCCGTATCCCACCACGAAGTCGTTGGGGATGTCGAACCCCACGTAGGCGATGTCGACGTGGGCGCCCCTGGCGTCGGGCTTGCGCAGCAGCGTGCACACCCGCAGCGACCGGGGATGACGGGTGCTCAGGTTGCGCAGCAGCCAGGACAGCGTCAGCCCCGAGTCCACTACGTCCTCGACGATCAGCACGTCGCGGCCCTGGATGTCACGGTCCAGGTCCTTGAGGATGCGCACCACGCCCGACGACGACGTCGACGACCCGTAGGAGCTGACGGCCATGAATTCGAACTGGGTGGGCAGCGGAATCGCGCGGGCCAGGTCGGTGACGAAGATCACAGCGCCCTTGAGCACGGTGATCAGCAGCAGGTCCTGTCCGGTCTCGGCCGCGGCGTCGCGGTAGTTGTCCCCGATTTCGCGGCCGAGTTCGGCGATGCGGGCCTGAATTTGCTCCGCCGTCAGCAGGACAGACTTGATATCCCCGGGGTACAGCTCCGCGGGCTGGGCGGGGGTGATCGCCGAGGAGATCTGGGCCACGCCCACAGCGTGCCACGCCGGCGGGCGAATAACCAACGGCGGCTCCGGCATTGCGGTTAACGGACCGGCTCGCGCCACAGCGTCAACACGCCGTCGCGGCGCCCCGCGAACAGCCGCTCGCCGGGCTGCGACGACCCGACCGCCACCCCGCCCTGACCGCGCCAGGCGGTGATCAGGTTGTCCACCCCGCGAATCTGCTTGTCGGTCAATCCGGTTGCACCGCCGGCCAGCAGCCAGGCCCGGATCACCCGGCGCCGCACGGGCGCGTCCAGCCCGGCCAGCGCCGCCACCTGCAGCCCCGCCCCGGCCTGGGCGGCGGGCAGCGCCCGCTCGGCCAGCGCGTCGAGCACCTCGTTGTCCTCGCGCAGCGCCGTCGCGGTGCGGGCCAGCGCCTCGGCCACGCCGCCGCCGAGCACCTCTTCCAGCAGCGGCAGCACCTCGGCGCGCAGCCTGGCGCGGGTGAACCGGCGGTCGCTGTTGTGCGGGTCCTGCCACGCCGTCAGGCCCAACTCCGCGCATGCCGCGTGCGTCACCGCGCGCCGCTGCCCGAGCAGCGGCCGGCACCACGGCGGATCGTGGGGACGCATGCCCGCGATCGAGCGCACCCCCGACCCGCGGCCGAGCCCCAACAGCACCGTCTCGGCCTGATCGTCGAGGGTGTGACCCAACAGCACCGGCCCGTCGCGGTGCGCGGCCAGCGCCGCGTAGCGGGCCCGCCGCGCCGCCGCCTCCGGGCCGCCCTCGCCGTCGACGTGAACCGAAATGACTTGCGCCGCAACACAACCCAACGCAATGGCCTGGGCCCGGGCGGTTTGCGCGACGGCGGCCGAGTCCGGTTGAAGGCCGTGGTCGACGATCACCGCGGTGGTGGGCCGCAGCCGGGCCGCCACGGCGGTGAGCGCCAGCGAATCCGGGCCGCCGGACAGCGCCACGCACCAGCGTTCGACCGCACCGAGGTGGGCCGTGCTGAACGCCTCGACCGCGGTGCGCAGCCGGTCTAGAGCACCCGGTCGATCCATCGCTGGGGCTCTTCGATTTCGACGGGCAGCGGCAGCGTTTCGGGCCCCGTCCAAACGGCGTTGAACCGCGCCATGCCGACCCGGCCCACCACCTGGTCGACGAACGCCTTGCCCCGGGTGTACTGGCTGAGTTTGGCGTCGAGCCCCAGCAGGGCGCGCAGCAACCGCTGCAGCGGCGGCTGCTTGCGGTGCCGGCGCTCGTCGAAGCGGCGGCGGATGGTGGCCACCGACGGCACCGCCATCGGGCCGACGGCGTCCATCACGTGGTCGGCGTGGCCTTCCAGCAGGGTGCCCAGCACCAGCAGCTGGTCCAGGGCCTGGCGCTGGGGCTCGGACTGCACGGCCCGCACCAGCCCGAGGATCCCGGTCGAGTTCGCGTCGGCCTGTGACGCCGTATTGCCGCGGTTGCGCGCGTAGTCGGCGAGCCGGCTCAGCACCTGCCCGAGGTCGTCGCCGGTGTCGCGGGTCAGCAGGGCCAGCGCCTGCGACATGTAGCCGGGCAACCAGGGGTTGGCGGTGAACTGGACGCGATGGGTGACCTCGTGCAGGCAGACCCACAGCCGGAAATCGGACGGCTCGATCCGCAGCTGCCGCTCGACGGCGATGACGTTGGGGTAGACCAGCAGCAGGCAACCCGCGCCGGCCCCCCGGTCGGTGGCGAACGGGTCGTACTGGCCGAGGATCCCCGACGACACGTAGGCCAGCACCGCGCCGGTCTGCGCGCCGGTGACCCGGCCGGTGAGGAATCCGCGCGGCCGCTCGGTGCCGTTCATCATCACCCGCATCGACTCCGCCGCCGCGGCGATCCACTCCGGGCGGTCGACGATGCGGGCGGCGGGCACCCGGCCGTCGTCGGCGCCGTCGGTGAGCAGGCCGGTGACCTGGCGCACCAACGGCTCGGCCTTGGTCGCGGCGCCGGCGAGTTCGTCGATCACCTGGCGGCGGGTGTAGTCGGTGGACGGTGGGCCGGGCCGGGCCAGCCGCCGGCCGACGGTGGCCGCGAATCGCCAGTCGACGGCGGTACCCAGCGTCAGATCGGGCGCCGGCGTCATGAGCACCCGCAGAACCAGAGCCGGGTGGCCAGCGCGTCCATCGCGTTGCGGCCGTTGGGGCCGGCATCGTTGGAGATGAACGCGAACGTCAGCACCCGCCCGCTGCGGTCGGTGAGCACGCCGGCCAGCGCGTTGATGGCGGTCAGCGAGCCGGTCTTGGCGCGCAGCCAGCCGGCCGGGCCCTGGTTGGTCGAGGCGTCGGTGAACCGGTCGCCCAGGGTGCCGCTGCCGGCGGCGATCGGCAGCAAATCCAGCAGCGCCCGCAGCGCCGGCTGGTCCGGCCCGGCGGCGGCCTGCAGCACGCCGTCGAGCGTCTTGGCGGTCAGCCGGTCGTCGACCGACAGCCCGCTGGAATCCATCAGCGTCGCGCCGGCGGTGTCGACGTGGGCGGTGCTGAGCCGGTTGGTGACCGCGTCGGCCGCACCCGCGAAGCTGCGCGGCCGGTTGATGGCCGCCGCGACCTCCCGGGCGATGCACTCGGCCAGCACGTTGTCGGAGTGGTCCATCATCTCCGACAGCCGCTGCACCAGCGGCGCCGACTGCACGACGGCCAGCTGCCGCGCCCCGGACGGCGCCGTCGCGACGGTCACCGCGTTGGGGTCCAACCCCAGCGCCTTGGCCAGCTCCCGGCCCGCGTCCAGCGCCGGTGTGCGGGTGCGGCGGGAGTTGACCGTGGTGGGCTGGATGCGTCCGGCGTCGATCATCACCGACTCGATCGGCGCGATGTCGCCGTTGTCCACGTCGGAGGGATCCCAGCCCTGCGCCATCGTCGGCCCGCTGAACGCCGAGGTGTCCACCTGCACCGCGGTCGGCGTCACCCCGCTGCGGCGGATCTGCTCGACCAGGTCGCTGATCCGGGCCGCGCCCCGATACCAGGTCGGCTGCCCGGGCGGGGCCGCCGACAGCACCGGGTCGCCCGCACCCACCAGCACGACGGGCCCCTGCGCGTTCTGGCTGCCGGCCACCACCCGGGTGCTGATCCGGGCCTGCCGGTCCAGGGTCAGCAGCGCCGCCGCGGCGGTCAGCACCTTGTTGGTGGACGCCGGCACCAACGGCATGTCGTCGGCCACCTGCCACAGCTCTTTGCCGGTGATGGCGTCGGTGATCCGGCCGCCCAGCCGGCCCAGGTTGGGATCGGCAGCCACCGGCGCCAGCGCGGCGCTCACCCCGGGTCCGGTGGGTAGCTCGGCGGTGTCGCTGACCGGCAGCATGCCCGGCTTGACCGTGGGTGCATGCGGAGCCGGTATCGGGGCGTGCGCGTTGCCCGCGCCGTGCCCGGTCGTGGTGAAAAACGTTGCCGCAACCACCACGGCAGCGACGAACGCCAGCACGCCCAACCCGATGAACACTGGGGTGGATTTCTGCCAGCGAGTACGGGCCATCACTCTCCTGACTGTCTGCACGCCATTCTGCCGAATCGGCGCCGCCGGGCTCGACTAGGGTGTAGCAGAGCAAAATTGGCCTGCCTTCCCAGACTGCCTACCCAGACAAGGAGCCGACGCGGTGGAATTCGACGTGACCATCGAGATCCTCAAGGGCCAGCGGAACAAATACGAGGTTGACCACGAGACCGGTCGGCTGCGCCTGGACCGCTACCTGTACACCGCGATGGCCTACCCGACCGACTACGGCTTCATCGAGGACACCCTGGGTGAGGACGGCGACCCGCTGGACGCGATGGTGCTGCTGCCGCAGTCGGTGTTCCCCGGGGTGATCGTCGAGGCGCGCCCGGTCGGCATGTTCCGGATGACCGACGAGAAGGGCGGCGACGACAAGGTGCTGTGCGTGCCGGCCGGCGACCACCGCTGGGAGCACATCCAGGACATCGGCGACGTCCCGGAGTTCGAGCTCGACGTGATCAAGCACTTCTTCGTGCACTACAAGGACCTGGAGCCGGGCAAGTTCGTCAAGGCCGCGGACTGGGTCGGCCGCGCCGAGGCCGAGGCCGAGGTGCAGCGGTCGATCGAACGGTTCAAGGCCCAGGGGCACTAGCCCGCCCGGATTCGCGGCGGCGCCGCAGCACGCTGAAGCCCACCGCCGTTCCGATGAAGAACACCCCGACCGACGCGGTCACCGGCTCGGGAACGGTCAGCCGCGGCTCGATGGACGCCAGCATGATCACCGCCAGCGCGCCGATCGCCCAGTGCGCGCCGTGTTCCAGGTACACGTAGCGGTCCAGCGTTTCCTGGTGCACCAGGTAGATGGTGATCGACCGGACGAACATCGCGCCCACCACGCCCAGCCCCAGCACGATGACGACCGGGTCCGAGGTGATCGCGAACGCGCCGGTGACCCCGTCGAACGAGAAGGCGGCGTCGAGCACCTCCAGATAGAGGAACAGACTCAGCCCGGCCCAGCCGGTCGCCGGGCCTGCCGGTTGCGGTTGCCCCACCCCGGACGGCCGAAACGCCCGGCTCAAACCGTTGACCACCAGGTAGGCGACCATGCCCAGCAGTCCGGCGGTCAGCACCGTCACCGCCTCCTGGCTGGAGTGCGTCAACCCGGTGCCGACCAGCACCAGCGTCAGGCCGCTCAGCACCACCGACACCTGACCCAGCCGCCCGATGCGGGCGAACGGAACCTCAATCCACTTGAGCCACTTGATATCTCGATCGATTAGCAGGAAGTCCAAGAACAGCATCAGCAAGAAGATGCCGCCGAACGCGGCGATCTGGGGATGGGCGGCGGTGAGCAGCTTCTGGTAGCTGGGCGAGCCGTCGGGAAATTCCAGCGCGCCGTGCGGGGGCGGGCGCAGCGCCAACTCGAGCGCGCGCACCGGGTCGAGGCCCGCGGTCGCCCACACGATCAGCAACGGGAACAGCAGCCGCATCCCGAACACGGCGACCAGGATCCCGATCGTCAGGAACATCCGCTGCCAGAACCGGCTCATCTGCTTGAGCACCGCGGCGTTGATGACGGCGTTGTCGAAGGACAGCGACACCTCGAGGGCCGCCAGCACCAGCAGCAGGTACAGACTCTTGGGGCCGCCGTAGGCGTATCCGAGGACCAGGGCCGCCGCGGTGACCAACAGCGAGACCCCGAAGGTGCGCAAAGCGGGCACTGCGATCCTTTCCGGCCGCCGCCCACCCTAACCAACACCGATCGCCGCCGCGGCGCACGCTGTGGGCCGCTTACTATTTTCAAATTGTGGCGATACCTCGGGGCAGCGGGCCGAAAGCGCCGCCCCGATGACCGAGATCAGTGCCTCGCAGGGGCCGGTGGCGCGCGGCAGCATGGCCCGGGTCGGGACCGCCACGGCCGTCACGGCACTGTGCGGATACGCGGTGATCTACCTGGCCGCCCGCGACCTGGCGCCGAGCGGCTTTTCGGTGTTCGGGGTGTTCTGGGGGGCTTTCGGGCTGGTCACCGGCGCGGCCAACGGGCTGCTGCAGGAGACCACCCGGGAAGTCCGGGTGATGCCCTACCTCGAGGTCGCACCGGTCAAGCGCACCCATCCGTTGCGGGTCGCCATGCTGCTCGGGGCGGCCGCGGCCGTCGTGATCGCCGGCAGCTCGCCGTTGTGGAGCGGCCGGGTGTTCGTCGAGGCGCGGCCGCTGTCGGTGCTGCTGCTGTCCGTGGGGCTGGCCGGGTTCTGCGTGCACGCCACCCTGCTGGGCATGCTGGCCGGCACCAACGAGTGGACCCGCTACGGCGCGCTGATGGTGACCGACGCCGTCATCCGGGTGATGGTGGCCGCGGCCACCGTGGTGCTGGGTTGGCGCCTGGTCGGCTTCTTGTGGGCGACGGTCGCCGGCGCGGTCGCGTGGCTGATCCTGCTGGCGGCCTCGCCCGCCACCCGCGCCACCGCGCGGCTGCTGACCCCGGGCGGCACCGCGACGTTCCTGCGCGGCGCCGCGCATTCGATCACCGCCGCGGGCGCCAGCGCCATCCTGGTGATGGGGTTTCCGGTGCTGCTGAAGCTGACCAGCGCCGAGCTCGGCGCGCAGGGCGGGGTGATCATCCTCGCCGTCACGCTGACCCGCGCGCCGCTGCTGGTGCCGCTGACGGCCATGCAGGGCAACCTGATTGCGCATTTCGTCGACGAGCGCAGCGACCGGGTTCGGGCGCTGATCGGCCCGGCGGCCATCGTCGGGGCGATCGGCGCGGTCGGAGTGCTGGCCGCGGGCGTGCTGGGCCCGTGGGTGTTACGGGTCGCCTTCGGCCCGCAGTACCAGGCCGGCAGCGCGCTGCTGGCCTGGCTGACCGCGGCGGCGGTGGCCATCGCGATGCTCACCCTGACCGGCGCGGCCGCGGTGGCCGCCGCGCTGCACCGGGCCTACGCGCTGGGGTGGGTGGGCGCCACGGTCGCATCGGGATTGCTGCTGGCGCTGCCGTTGTCGCTGCAGACCCGGACCGTGGTCGGGCTGTTGTGCGGGCCGCTGGTGGGTATCGGCGTGCATCTGGTGGCGTTGTCGCGCGCCGCGCGCCTAACCGGCTGATCCGACCTGCACCGGCGTGTACCTTGTGGGCTTAGATGGGTACTGACACGCATTATTCGGCCGTCTGGGTCGTGATTCCCGCCTTCAACGAAGCCGCCGTCATCGGCGAGGTGATAGCCGATGTGCGTTCGGTATTCGACAACGTCGTCTGCGTGGACGACGGCAGCACCGACGACACCGGCGAGATCGCCCGGCGGGCCGGGGCGCATCTGGTGCGCCATCCGATCAACCTCGGGCAGGGCGCGGCCATTCAGACCGGGGTCGAGTACGCCCGCCGGCAGCCAGGCGCCCAGGTCTTCGCCACCTTCGACGCCGACGGCCAGCACCGGGTCAAAGACCTGGCCGCGATGGTCAACCGGCTGCGGGTCGGTGACGTCGATGTCGTCATCGGCACCCGGTTCGGCACCCGGCAGGGGGCCCGGCCGCCGTTGGTGAAGCGCATGGTGTTGCAGACCGCGGCACGGCTGAGCCGGCGCGGCCGCCGGCTCGGCCTGACCGACACCAACAACGGGCTGCGGGTGTTCAACAAGAAGGTCGCCGACGGGCTGGACATCACCATGAGCGGCATGAGCCACGCCAACGAGTTCGTCATGCTGATCGACGAAAACCATTGGCGCGTGGTCGAAGAACCCATCGAGGTGCTCTACACCGAGTACTCGAGGTCGAAGGGCCAACCGCTGCTCAACGGGGTGAACATCATTTTCGACGGATTTCTGCGAGGAAGGATTCCACGATGAACTGGATCCAGGTGCTGCTGATCGGATCCATTGTGGCGCTGCTGGTTTACCTGCTGCGCTCGCGGCGCAACGCCCGATCCCGGGCCTGGGTCAAGGTCGGCTACGTGGTGTTCGTGCTGGCCGGTATCTATGCCGTGCTGCGGCCCGACGACACCACCGTGGTGGCGAACTGGTTCGGGGTGCGCCGCGGCACAGACCTGATGCTCTACGCGCTGGTGATGGCGTTCTGCTTCACCACGCTCAGCACCTATATGCGGTTCAAGGACCTGGAGCTGCGCTACGCGCGCCTGGCCCGGGCGGTCGCGCTGGAATCCGCGCTGCCGCCCGACCCGAACTAGTTGTGCTGGTTGCGGAAGTACTCGACCGTGCGGGCCACCCCCTGCTGCAGGCCGACCTTCGGTTGCCAGCCCAAAACCCTTGCGGCTAAGCCGATATCGAGGCAGGACCGCTTCAGGTCGCCGAGCCGCGGCGGGTGGAACTCCGGGTCGTCGGGTCCCCCGACGGCGGCCGCGACGGCCGAATGCAGTTGCCGGTCCGAGGTTTCGACGCCGGTGCCGATGTTGAAGCGCTGGCCGCCGCCGGCGTCCCCGGATGCCTTGACGAAGGCGTCCACCACGTCGTCGACGAAAACGTAGTCGCGGGTGTTGGTGCCGTCCCCGAAAACCTTGGTGGGCTTGCCCGACAGCAGCGCCTGGGCGAAGATCGCCACCACACCGGCCTCGCCGTGCGGATCCTGGCGCGGCCCATAGACATTGGCCGGCGCGATGTGCGAGCAGTCCAGGCCGTAGAGGTGGCGGAAGGTGTTCAGGTAGATCTCGCCGGCCACCTTGCCCGCGGCATACGGCGAGGCCGGGTCGGTGGGCACCGTCTCGGGGGTGGGATAGGTCGGCGGGGTGCCGTAGATGGAGCCGCCGGAGGAGGTGTGCACGATCTTGCGCACGCCCGTGCGGCGCGCGGCCTCGGCCAGCCGCACGGTGCCGATGACGTTGACCGAGGCGTCGAATTGCGGGTCGGCCACCGAGTGCCGCACGTCGATCTGGGCGGCCAGGTGGAACACCACCTCCGGGCGGTGTTCGTCGAGGATGGCCTCCAGGTCGGCGGTCACGATGTCGGCCTCGACGAACACGTGCGCCGGGTTGCCGACCAGATGCTCGAGGTTGCTCGCGCGGCCGGACGCGAAGTTGTCCAGCCCCACCACCGTGTGACCGTCGGCCAGGAGGCGGTCGACTAGCGTCGAGCCGATGAATCCGGCTGCCCCGGTAACCAGTGCGCGCACCGGCCCACCATACATAGCCCTGGCGGCCGCCGCGCTCGTCGTGGTGCAGCTGGCGGTGCGCGCGGTGCTGGCGTTCGGCGGCTACTTCTATTGGGACGACCTGATCCTGATCGGCAAGGCCGGCACCCACAACCTGCTGGCGCCGTCGTATCTGTTCGACGACCACGACGGGCACCTCATGCCGGGGGCATTCCTGCTCGCCGGCACCATCATCCGGGCCGCGCCGCTGGACTGGACCTGGCCGGCGGTCAGCCTGCTGGTGCTGCAGCTGCTGGCGTCGCTGGCGTTGTTGCGCGCGCTGCACGTGATCCTGGGCTGGCGGCCGGTGCTGCTGATCCCGTTTACGTTCGCCTTGTTCACCCCGCTGGCGGTGCCCGGGTTCGCGTGGTGGGCGGCGGCGCTGAATTCGCTGCCGCTACTGGCGGCGCTGGCCTGGGTGTGCGGCGACGCGATCCTGCTGGTGCGCACCGGGAACCGGCGTTACGCGCTGACCGGGGTGCTGGTCTACCTCGGCGGGCTGCTGTTCTTCGAGAAGTCCGCGGTGATCCCGTTCGTGGCGTTCGCGGTGGCCGCGCTGCTGCGTCATGTGGCGGGCGACGCCGGACCGGGATCCGCGCTGCGCGCGGTGTGGCGGGCCGGCCTGCGGCTGTGGGTGCCGTCGCTGGCGTTGACCGCCGCCTGGGTGGGGCTGTACCTGGCCGTGGTCAACCAGCGGCGGTGGAGTTCGGACGTGGTGATGACGGGCCGGCTGCTGGTGCGCTCGATCACGCACGGGATAGTGCCGGGGCTGGCCGGCGGGCCGTGGCACTGGGACCGCTGGGCGCCGGCCTCGCCGTGGGCCACGCCGCCGCCGCTGGTGATGGCGCTCGGCTGGCTGGCGCTGGCCGGCGTGCTGGCGGTGTCGCTGCTTCGCAAGCGGCGGATCGGGCCGGTGTGGCTGACCGCGGCCGGCTACGCGGTGGCCTGCCAGGTGCCGATCTATCTGATGCGGTCGTCCAAGCAGACCGCGCTGGAACTCGCCCAGACGCTGCGGTATCTGCCGGATCTCGTCGTCGTGCTGGCGCTGCTGGCCGCCGTCGCGTTGTGCGCCCCGAACCGGCCCGCCGGGCCGCGCTGGTTGGACGCCTCACCGAAACGCACGATAGTCGCGTGCGGTTTGGCGGCGCTGTTTTTGGCCAGCAGCCTGTACTCGACGGCCACGTTCCTGACCAGCTGGCGCGACAACCCCGCCCAGCCCTATCTGCGCAACGCCCGGGCCGCGCTGGCGGCGGCGCATGCGGCCAGCGACGCGCCGCTGCTGGACCAGGAGGTCGATCCGCTGGTGCTGCAACGGGTGGCCGCGCCGGAGAACCTGGCCAGCCACCTGTTCGCGCTGCTCCGCGACAGGCCCGAATTCGCTTCGGCGACAACGCAATTGCGAATGCTGGACAGCTCGGGGCGGCTGATCAGGGCGCGGGTGACCTGGGTGCGCACCATCACGCCGGGGCCGATGCCGCAGTGCGGGTATTTCGCGCAGCCGGACCGACCGGCCCGCCTGGTCCTGGACGGCCCGCTGCTGCCGGCCGACTGGACGGTCGAGCTGAACTACCTGGCCAACAGCGACGGATCGATGACGTTGTCGATGACGCAGGGCCCCCCGGTCAAGGTGCCGGTGCATCCGGGGCTCAACCGCGTCTTCGCCCGGCTGCCCGGCGCCGGGGACGCGATCACGGTGCGGGCCAACACCACCGCGCTGGCGCTGTGCCTCGCGTCGGGCCCGGTCGGGTTTCTGGCCCCGGCGTGAGCGCCTCGCCCGCCGCCGTCACGCTGGCGTGACGCTCGGCGCCGACGGTCACGCTGGCGTGACGCTCGGCGCCAGACAAACGGAGCCACCTAGGAGAATCGAACTCCTGACCTGCTCATTACGAGTGAGCCGCTCTACCGACTGAGCTAAGGTGGCGTGCCCGATGGGCGGCACGAGTCTACGGCAGAGGGGTCGCGTCACCCAAGTTGCTGGCCGATGGTGGCGACCATGGCGTCGACGGCGAACTTGGGCTTGACGTTGACGGCCAGCGCTTCGCGGCACTCCAGCACCGCCTCGATGCAGCGCAGCAGCCGCTCGGGCGGCGCGTGCGCGGCCAGCGCCGCGACCCGCTCGGCCATGTCCGGGTGGTTGGCCCGCACCGCCCCGGCTCCGGAGGAGGCCATCAGCGCGTCCCGGAAGTAGGTCGCCAGGTCGATCAGCGCCCGGTCCAGCGCATCCCGCGACGCGCGGGTCTGACGCGACTTCTGGCGCCGCTCAAGGTCTTTGATCGCCCCGGCCGCCCCGCGCATGGCGCCCGCGGTGCCCTTGCCGGTGCCGCCGGCGCCCAGCGCCGTGCGCAGCTCCTCGGTCTCGGCCTCGGCGCGCTCGGCGGTCAGCACCACCGCCTCCGCCTCGGCCGCGGCCACCAACTCTTCGGCCGCGGCGTAGGCCCGCGACGGCGTGGCCGCGTCGCGCACCAGGCCCAGCGCCCGCTCCCGGCGCTGCCGCGCCTCGGGGTCGGTGGCCAGCCGCCGCGCCCGGCCCACATGGCCGCCGCTGACCGACGCCGCCCAGTCCGCCGTCTCGGGGGTGAGGCCGTCGCTGTCGACCAGCACCCGGGCGATCGCCTCGGTCGACGGCGTCACCAGCGCGACGTGCCGGCACCGGGACCGCAGCGTGATCGCCACGTCCTCGGGGTCCACCGACGGCGCGCACAGCAGAAACACCGTCGACGGCGGCGGCTCCTCGACCACCTTCAGCAGCGCGTTGGCCGCCCCCTCGGTCAACCGGTCGGCGTCCTCGATCACCACGATCTGCCAGTTCCCGGTGGCCGGGCGCCGCGCGGCGATCTGCACGATCGCGCGCATTCCGTCGACGCCGATCGACAGGCCCTCGGGAACCACCCGGCGCACGTCGGCGTGGGTGCCGGCCAGGGTCGTCGTGCAGGCATGGCAGCGGCCACAACCCGGTTCGCCGTCCGCGGTGCATTGCAGCGCGGCCGCGAAGCACAGCGCCGCCACCGAGCGTCCGGACCCCGGCGGGCCCGTGATCAGCCAGGCGTGTGTCATAGTCCCGGCGCCCGCGTCGCTGTGGCCCGCGTCACCGCGGGCGGCCCGGGCCGCGCCGAGCAGCTCGGCCTTCACCGCGTCCTGGCCTACCAGCCGCGTAAACACCCCGGACATCAGCGCCTAACCTACTGCGTCCGCCCGACAGATACCGATCGGCCACCATACCGCGACCATTCCGTTATCTTCGCCGCCGTCGCGGCCGCCGAAATGACCTGCCGAGAACGCAATTTAGTTTCCGGGACGTCGCCGCCGCCCGATACGGTGGGATCGTGACAACAGCGGCGGCACTACCGGGGCGGATCAGCGCATTCGCCCGCTGGGTGGTGCGCACACCGTGGCCGTTGTTCTGGCTGAGCATGATGCAGGCCGACATCATCGGCGCGCTGTTCGTGCTCGGCTTCCTGCGCTACGCCCTGCCGCCCGAAGACCGCATCCAGCTCCAGGACCTGCCGGTGGTGAACCTGGCAGTGTTCGCGACGTCGTTGGTGGTGCTGTTCCTCGCCGCCTCGGTGGTGAACCTGACGCTGCTGATGCCGGTGTTCCGGTGGCAGCGCCGGGACAACCTGCTGGCCGAATCCGACCCGGCCGCCACCGAACTCGCCCGCATCCGCGCGCTGCGCATGCCGTTCTACCGCACCGTCACCAGCATGGTGATCTGGTGCATCGGCGGCGTGGTGTTCATCATCGCCAGCTGGTCGGTGGCCCGGTTCGCCGCGCCGGTGGTGGCGGTGGCCACCGGGCTGGGCGCCGCGGCCACCGCGATCATCGGCTACCTGCAGTGCGAGCGGGTGCTGCGCCCGGTGGCCGTCGCCGCGCTGCGCAGCGGGGTGCCCGAGAACGTCAAGGCGCCCGGCGTCATCCTGCGCCAGATCCTGACCTGGATGCTGTCCACCGCGGTGCCGGTGCTGGCCATCGTGCTGGCGGTGGTGGCCGACAAGACCTCGCTGCTGCATGCCACGCCGGAGAAGCTGTTCACCCCCATCCTGCTGCTGGCGGTCGCGGCGCTGGGCATCGGGCTGGTCAGCACGCTGCTGGTGGCCATGTCGATCGCCGACCCGCTGCGCCAGCTGCGCTGGGCGCTCTCGGAGGTGCAGCGCGGAAACTACAACGCGCACATGCAGATCTACGACGCCAGCGAGCTGGGCCTGCTGCAGGCCGGCTTCAACGACATGGTCCGCGACCTGTCCGAGCGGCAGCGACTGCGCGACCTGTTCGGCCGCTACGTCGGCGAGGACGTGGCCCGCCGCGCGCTGGAGCGCGGCACCGAGCTGGGCGGTCAGGAACGCGATGTCGCGGTGCTGTTCGTGGACCTGGTCGGCTCCACCCAGCTGGCCGCCACCCGCCCGCCCGCCGAGGTGGTGCACCTGCTCAACGAGTTCTTCCGGGTGGTGGTGGAAACCGTTGGCAAGCATGGCGGTTTCGTCAACAAGTTCCAGGGTGACGCCGCGCTGGCCATCTTCGGCGCGCCGATCGAGCACCCCGACTCCCCCGGCGGGGCGCTGGCCGCGGCGCGGGAGTTGCACGACGCGCTGCTGCCGGTGATCGGTTCGGCGGAGTTCGGCATCGGGGTGTCGGCCGGCCGCGCCATCGCCGGCCACATCGGCGCGCAGGCCCGGTTCGAGTACACCGTGATCGGCGACCCGGTCAACGAGGCCGCCCGGCTGACCGAGCTGGCCAAACTCGAGCCCGGCCACGTGCTGGCGTCGGCGATCGCAGTCAGCGGCGCGCTGGATTCGGAGGCGTTGTGCTGGGACGTCGGCGAGGTCGTCGAGCTGCGCGGCCGCACCGCACCCACCCAGTTGGCCCGACCGGTGAAGCTGGCCACCCCCGAAGAGGTTGCGCCGCAAGAGGTTTCCAGCGAGGTGAGCGGCTAACCGCGCTTGGCCGCCTTCTTGGCCGGGGCCTTGCGGCTGGTTTTCTTGGCGGTCCGCTTCGCCGGGCCGCGCGCCCTGCGGTCGGCCAACAGCTCGGCGGCGCGCTGGTCGGTGAGCGACATGACGTCGTCGCCCTTGCGCAGGCTCGCGTTCGTCTCGCCGTCGGTGACGTACGGCCCGAACCGGCCGTCCTTGATCACCATCGGCTTGCCGGTCGCCGGATCGGCGCCCAGCTCCCGCAGCGGCGGCGCGGCGGCGCCCTGCCGGCCGCGGCGTTTGGGCTCGGCGTAGATCTTCAGCGCTTCCTCGAGGGTGATGTCGAACAGCTGCTCCTCGGTGGCCAGCGAGCGAGAGTCGTTGCCGCGCTTCAGGTATGGACCGTAGCGGCCGTTCTGCGCGGTGATCTCCTCACCGGTCTCGGGGTCGACCCCCACCACCCGGGGCAGCGAGAGTAGGCGCAGCGCGTCCTCGAGGGTGACCGTCTGCAGGTCCATGGTGCGCAGCAGCGACGCGGTGCGCGGCTTGGGCCCGGTGGGCTTCTTGCCCTTCTTGGCGGGCGCGCCGCTGCCGTCGTCATCGTCGGGCGGCGGCTCGGGCAGCACCTCGGCCACATACGGCCCGTAACGGCCGTCCTTGGCGACGATCTCGTGGCCGGTCGCCGGATCCACCCCCAGCACCCGGCCCTCCTGCGGCGTGGCGAACAGCTGCTCGGCCACCTCGAGGGTGAGCTCGTCGGGGGTCAGCGAGTCGTTGAGGTTGGCCCGCTGCGGGGTGGGC
The DNA here is from genome assembly GCF_025821985.1 of Mycobacterium timonense. Taxonomy (NCBI): domain Bacteria; kingdom Bacillati; phylum Actinomycetota; class Actinomycetes; order Mycobacteriales; family Mycobacteriaceae; genus Mycobacterium; species Mycobacterium timonense. The sequence goes on from NZ_JACKSY010000100.1 coordinate 40,011, forward strand.
TCGCCGTCGTCGCCGGTCACCATGCGCTCCAGGTAGGGCCCGTTCTTGCCCACCCGGACGTAGACGGGGCGGCCCTGCTCGTCGTCAAAGAGCTTGATGGAGTTGACTTCTCGGGCGTCGATGCCCTCCAGGTTGACGCCGACGAGTTTCTTCAGGCCGCCGGAGCGGGCGATCGAGTCGGCCACGCCGTGCTCGCCGCCGAAGTAGAAGTTGTTCAGCCAGTCGGTGCGCCGCTCCTGGCCCGAGGCGATCGCGTCCAGCTCGTCTTCCATCGCGGCGGTGAAGTCGTAGTCCACCAGCCGGCCGAAATGTTGCTCCAGCAAACCGGTGACGGCGAACGCGACCCAGGACGGCACCAGGGCGCTGCCCTTCTTGTGCACGTAGCCGCGGTCCTGGATGGTCTTGATGATCGACGAGTAGGTCGACGGGCGGCCGATGCCCAGCTCCTCGAGCGCCTTGACCAACGACGCCTCGGTGTAGCGCGGCGGCGGGTTGGTGGCGTGGCCGTCGGGGGTGAGCTCGATGGCGTCCAGCCGCTGGCCCTGGGTCAGCTGCGGCAGCCGGCTCTCGGCGTCGTCGGCCTCGCCGCCGGCCAGCTCGTCGACGGTCTCCACGTAGGCCTTCAAAAAGCCCGGGAAGGTGATGGTGCGCCCGCTCGCGGAGAACACCACCTGCCGGTCCCCGGCCTGACCGCCGATCCGCAGGCTCAGCGTGGTGCCGCGCGCGTCGGCCATCTGGGAGGCCACCGTGCGCTGCCAGATCAGCTCGTAGAGCCGGAACTCGTCGCCGTCGAGCTCGCGGCGCACCGCGTCCGGGGTGGCGAACGTCTCGCCGGCCGGACGGATCGCCTCGTGCGCCTCCTGCGCGTTCTTCACCTTGCGGGTGTACTGGCGCGGCGATGGCGAGACGTACTCCTCGCCGTAGAGCTGACGCGCCTGGGTGCGCGCGGCGTTGATGGCCGAGCCCGACAGCGTGGTCGAGTCGGTACGCATATAGGTGATGTAGCCGTTCTCGTAGAGCCGCTGGGCGATGCTCATGGTGCGCTCGGCGGAGAACCGCAGCTTGCGGCCGGCCTCCTGCTGCAGCGTCGACGTCATGAACGGCGCGTACGGCCGGCGGGTGTAGGGCTTTTCCTCCACCGAGGCCACCGACAGCTGGGCGCCCTGCAGCCCGGCGGCCAGCTCGGTCGCCTGGGGCTCGTCGAGCACGATCACCTCGTCGGCCTTGCGCAGCTGGCCCTGTGAGTCGAAGTCCCGCCCGGTCGCCACCCGCAGGCCGTCCACGCTGGTCAGCCGGGCCGCGAAGGTGGGCGGGGAGGCCTGGGGGTCGGACACGCTGGCGTCCAGCTGGGCCACGATGTCCCAGTAGGACGCGCTGCGGAACGCCATCCGGTCGCGCTCGCGCTGCACGATGATCCGGGTGGCCACCGACTGGACCCGGCCCGCCGACAGCTTGGGCGCGACCTTCTTCCACAGCACCGGGCTGACCTCGTAGCCGTACAGCCGGTCCAGGATGCGCCGGGTCTCCTGCGCGTCGACCAGGTCGATGTCCAGGTCGCGCGGGTTCTCGGCGGCCTCCAGGATGGCCGGCTCGGTGATCTCGTGGAACACCATCCGCTTGACCGGAATGTTGGGTTTGAGGGTTTCCAGCAGGTGCCAGGCGATGGCCTCGCCCTCGCGGTCGCCGTCCGTGGCCAGGTAGAGCTCGTCGACGTCCTTGAGCAGGCCCTTGAGCTCGCTGACGGTGTGCTTCTTCTCCGGGCTGATGATGTACAGCGGCTCGAAGTCGGCGTCGACGTTCACGCCGAGCCGCGCCCACGGCTCCGACTTGTATTTCGCCGGCACGTCGGCCGCGGCCCGGGGCAGGTCGCGGATGTGCCCGCGCGACGACTCGACGATGTACCGCGAGCCCAGGTAGCTGGCCAGTTTGCGCGCCTTGGTGGGCGACTCGACGATCACGAGTCGCCGGCGGCTGCCGTTCCCGCCGCTGGTGTTTTCCTTCAGTTTCGGGTCAGCCAACTGCCCTTACGCTCCATCCCTGATTGGTCCCCCCTGCGAGACCACCTGCAGGAAGAATGACAGGTCGGCTACGAAAATTCCGGTGAAATTCACAGTACGCGACCGTTCCTTCGCCCTGCGGCACCTGACAATTTCGCACCCGGAGGCTCGCCTGCGCAAACCGGCGGGCCCGGCGGCGGGCCGGATCCGGGGTCCGTCCGCCCGCTACACGCGCGGCCAGTGCGCCGACGCCTCCGGGCTGTCGGGCGGCTCTCCCACGTTCTCTACCAGGCGTGACAGCCGGCGGCGGCCGCTGATCCGCAGCGCCGGCCGCCCGCCGCGGGTGCCGATCAGCGTGGGCGCGATGCCGACCCGCATCAACGCCGACGCCAGCGGCGAGTGGGTGTCGGGTGCGTGCGGATCCAGCGCCAGCACATAGTGCTCGCCCTCGGGGTTGCCGGCGGCCAGCGTCCAGGCCCGCAACTCGCGCGGCCCGGGCAGCCAGCGCGGCGGGACGGTCTTCACGGCGCCGCGCGTCCATTCGACGGCCAGCGGGCTCAGCGCGGGATCCACCGCGGTGCGCACCAGCGGGGTGTCCTCGTCGGTCCGGCCGATCTCGGCCACCAGGCCGGCCTCGGAGATCATGTCCGCCAGCGCCTCGGCGCGCCAGGTGTGGTCGACCACCACCGACAGCCGGGCGCCGTGGGGTTCCGGGGTCCCCACCATGACGATCTGCCCGGACGCCGCCAGCACCCCGGAGAGATCGGCGACCGCGGGGGGCACCGACTCCGCCGTGAAGAAGGAAAGCTGGCTCACGCCATCCGACAGTAGGCCAGGTCTGCCGTTCGCGTCTTGAGGCAATCGGCGTTGCGGGCGCGCCGACTCGGGCCGCGGGAGATCACCAGGGATGAAACCCCTGGAGAAAACTAGAGAAAAGAGGAAACCCCCCGGCCGGGCCCGCTGGGCGGGACTGCACGGGGGGTATCCGTTTCAGGTCTGCTCGCCTACAGGGAGCGGACTCCGGTGGCCTGGGGGCCCTTAGGGCTGTGGCCGATTTCGAACTCGACCTTCTGGTTCTCTTCAAGGGTGCGGAAGCCCGTTCCCTGGATCTCCGTGTAGTGGACAAACACGTCAGCGGAACCGTCTTCGGGAGCGATGAACCCGAAGCCCTTCTCCGCGTTGAACCACTTCACAGTTCCCTGTGGCATCTCTCGATCTTTCCTTTTCTTCTGGGTGCGGGGCATCGCCTTTCGATGCCCCGGGTCCTGGTACGACCGCCATACCTCGCTCAGTCGCCGGAACTTCACCCGACCGATTAACCTCGCAGGAACCGCGGCCGCAACGTCGATCCTGCGAAAGTTTGACACGAACACAGAAGCTGCGACCGCAAATAGTCAACCATGTTCATCGCGTCGGCGACAGACTTGCGTCGCCGGGCGGTTCCACGAGGGGCGAGATGGCGAGTTTCGGCAGTGAGCTGCTGGCCGCCGCGCTCGCCGGGACCACCGCCGACGAGCAGCCGCTGCGTCATGTGGCCGAGTTGCCGCCGCGCAGTGGCCGGCCGCACGACTGGCCGGCGTGGGCCGAGCCGGAGGTGGTCGGCGCGTTCGCCGCGCGCGGGATCAAATCACCCTGGTCGCATCAGTTCACGGCCGCCGACCTGGCCTGGTCGGGCCGTCACGTGGTGGTCAGCACCGGCACCGCGTCGGGCAAGTCGCTGGCCTATCAGCTTCCCGCGCTCAACGCGTTGGCCACCGACCCGCGGGCCCGGGTGCTCTACCTGTCGCCGACCAAGGCGCTCGGCCACGACCAGTTACGCGCCGCGCACGCGTTGACCGCGGCGATTCCGCGGCTGCGGGAACCCGGTTTCGCGGTCGCCCCCACCGCCTACGACGGCGACAGCCCCACCGAGGTGCGCCGCTTCGCGCGGGAGCGGTCCCGCTGGGTATTCTCCAACCCGGACATGATCCATCTGTCCACGCTGCGCAACCACGCCCGCTGGGCGGTGCTGTTGCGCGGCCTGCGCTTCGTGATCGTCGACGAATGTCATTACTACCGTGGGGTTTTCGGTTCCCATGTGGCGATGGTGCTACGCCGGCTGTTGCGGTTGTGCGCCCGGTACGCCAGCGCGCCGGCGGTGATCTTCGCCAGCGCGACAACGGATTCGCCCGGCGCGACGGCCGCCGAGTTGATCGGGCTGCCGGTGCGGGAGGTCACCGAAGACGGTTCCCCGCAGGGGGCGCGGACGGTGGCGTTGTGGGAGCCGGCGCTGCGGGCCGATCTGGTGGGCGAGAACGGTGCGCCGGTGCGCCGTTCCGCCGGTGGGGAGGCGGCGCGGGTGATGGCCGACCTGATCGCCGAGGGTGCGCAGACGCTGACATTCGTCCGGTCGCGCCGGGCGGCCGAGTTGACCGCGCTCGGCGCGCAGGCCCGGTTGGACGAGATCGCCCCGGAGTTGTCGGCGCAGGTGGCGTCCTATCGCGCCGGCTATCTCGCCGAGGACCGCACCGCCCTCGAGCGGGCGCTGGCCGAGGGCCGGCTGCGGGGCCTGGCCACCACCAACGCGCTGGAGTTGGGGGTCGACATCGCCGGGCTGGACGCGGTGGTGCTGGCCGGTTTCCCGGGCACGGTCGCCTCGTTCTGGCAGCAGGCCGGGCGGTCCGGGCGGCGCGGCCAGGGGGCGCTGGTGGTGCTGATCGCCCGGGACGATCCGCTGGACACCTACCTGGTGCACAACCCGGCCGCGCTGCTGGGCAAGCCGGTCGAGCGGGTGGTGATCGACCCGCGCAACCCCTACATTCTGGGTCCGCAATTGCTGTGTGCGGCAACGGAATTGCCGCTGCAGGAGGCGGAGGTGCGCGAGCTGGACGCCACCGAGGTGGCCGAGGGCCTGGTGGACGACGGGCTGCTGCGGCGGCGGAACGGGAAGTACTTCCCGGCGCCCGGCCTGCAGCCGCACGCCGCGGTGGACATCCGGGGAGCGGGCGGCCAGGTCGTCATCCTCGAGGCCGACACGGGCCGGTTGCTGGGCAGCGCCGGCGCCGGGCAGGCACCGGCGTCGGTCCATCCGGGCGCGGTCTACCTGCATCAGGGCGAGAGCTACGTCGTCGACTCGCTGGATCTGCAGGAGGGCATCGCGTTCGTGCACGCCGAGGATCCCGGGTATGCGACGTTCGCGCGGGAAATCACCGACATCGCCGTCACCGGCGCCGGGGAGCGGCTGGTCTTCGGGCCGGTCACCCTGGGCCTGGTGCCGGTGCGGGTCACCCACCGGGTGGTGGGCTACCTGCGCCGCCGCCTGTCCGGGGAGGTGATCGACTTCATCGAACTGGACATGCCGGAGCACACGCTGGCCACCACCGCGGCGATGTACACCATCACCGAGGAAGCGTTGCGGGACAACGGCATTGACGGCCCGCGCATCCCCGGGTCGTTGCACGCGGCCGAGCACGCGGCGATCGGGTTGCTGCCGCTGGTGGCCAGCTGCGACCGCGGCGACATCGGCGGCTTGTCCACCGCGGCGGGACCCGAACCCGCCGGCCTGCCCAGCGTCTTCGTCTACGACGGTCACCCCGGTGGGGCCGGATTCGCCGAGCGGGGCTTTCGCCGGGCCAGCACCTGGCTGGGGGCGACGGCCGCCGCCATCGAGGCGTGCGAGTGCCCCCGGGGCTGCCCGTCGTGCGTGCAGTCGCCCAAGTGCGGCAACGGCAATGACCCGCTCGACAAGGCGGGCGCGGCGCGGGTGTTGCGATTGGTCCTCGCGGAGTTGGACGGAGGGCCGCGCTGAGCGCAGGGGCGGGCGACGAAATCCGCGGGCCGGTTCACCCGGGCCTGCCCCGGACCCGCCCGGTCACCGTAAAATCGTCCGCATGGCCCACGACTGGTTGCTCGTGGAGACGCTCGGGGGTGATCCCACCGTTGTGGCGCAGGGCCGTCAGCTCAAGAATCTCGTGCCGATCACCACGTTCCTGCGCCGCAGCCCCTACCTCTCCGCGGTTCGGACGGCGATCGCCGAGTCGGTGCAGACCGGCCAGGCATTGACCAGCATCACCCCCAAGCGCGACCGCGTCATCCGCACCGAACCGGTGGTGATGTCCGACGGATTCATCCACGGCGTGCACGTGTGGACCGGGCCGTCGGACATCGAGCCGCCGGAGCGGCCGATTCCCGGGCCGCTGAAATGGGACCTGACGCTGGGGGTAGCCACCGACACCCGCGAATCGCTGATCAACAGCGGCAAGAACCCCGAGGTCGAGGTCACGTTCGGCCGGGCGTTCGCCGAGGATCTCCCGTCGCGTGAGCTCAACCCGAACGAAACCAAGGTGCTGGCGATGGCGGTCAAGGCCAAACCCGATCAAACACTGTGCAGCACTTGGGATCTCACCGACTGGCGGGGCGAGGCCATTCGGATCGGTTTCGTGGCGCGCACCATCTTGGAGCCGGGGCCCGACGGCCGGGAACACCTGGTGGCGCGGGCGATCAACTGGCAGGCCGAGCAGAAGGGGCCCGCGGTGTCGACCGACGATCTGGCGCAGCGGATCCTGTCCGGGCTGGCCCAGGCCGGGGTGCACCGCGCGCTGATCGATCTCAACAATTGGACGCTGTTGAAATGGCTGGATGAGCCGTGCACCTTTTACGACTGGCGCAGCAGCGAGACCGGCAAGCCCCGGGTCCACCCCGACGACCACGCCGTGATGTCGGCCATGACAGAGGAATTCAGCGGGGGCGCCACCAGCAGGGTGCTGCGGCTGGCCGGGCACGACGGCGATTGGGTGCCGGTGCACATCACGGTGAACCGCGTGGAACTCGAGCCGGACGCCTACGCCGGGCTGGTCTCGCTGCGGTTGCCCACCGAGGAAGAGCTGGCCGCCGCGGGCCTGCCGCAAGCCACCGGCGGAACGCCTTAGCCGGTCGCCGGGCCCGCCCGCGCGGCGGCGACGGCGGTGCCGACGGCGCCGACCGCCACCCGCGCCGTGACGACGACGTCGAGACCGTCTGCGACACAACCGATGTCGTCGACCCGCATGGAGTGGGCCACGGCCGCGGCCCGGGCGCAGGCCGCATCGGCTCCCGACGGCAACCGGGCCGCGGCGGCCAGGGCCGCCAGATCGGCCGCCGCCTGGGCCCGGTGCCGCGCCACCACCGCGGCACCGAGGTAGACCGCGGCACCGGTCGCCGACAGCAGCACCACCACCATCCAGGCCGCGACCAGGGTGGCCGACCCGCGCTCACCGCGCCGGCTCGGCCGCCGAGACCGCCTGGGCCCGAATATCGAGGGCGGGCAACAGTTTCGAATGCGCGACAACGGTGGCCACCAGCAGGTCGCCGTCGCGGCGCAGGTCGACCCGCGCCCCCGCGGGCGCGAGGCGGGCCGCGGCCGCCGTGGCGGAGCGTTCGTCGCCGCGGGCGGCCAGCCGGGCGGCCTCGCGGGCGGCGTCGACACAGCGCACCTGCATCGAAACCGCGGTGATCCCGGCCAGGCAGGCCACCAGCACCACGACGAGCGAGGCGATGCCCAGTGCCGCCTCGACGGTGCTGGCGCCGGCACAGCCGGCTATACCTTGGTGTTGAGCGCGCGACCGATGATGTTGGTCAGCGCGGACACGATGGAATCGCCGGTGACCACGGTGTAGAGCACCGCCCCGAAGGCGGCCGCCGCGATGGTGCCGATGGCGTACTCGACGGTCGACATGCCCGACTCGTCGGCCACCAGCACCGCCACACGAGCCGAGAATTTGCGAAACACCTTGCGCATCAATGACTTCCTTTCCTTTCACAACAGCCCGGACCGCAACACGTCGCCGGCCAGCCCGGCCACCACCGGGACGATGCCCAGGCAGACGAACGCCGGCAGGAAGCACAGACCCAGCGGCCCGGCGATCAGCACCCCGGCCCGCTCGGCCGCGGCGGCAGCCGTATGGGCGGCGTCGCTGCGGGACTGGTCGGCCAACTCGGCGACGCCGCCGGCCAGCGCCGCGCCCGAGGCCGCCGAACGCCGGGCCAACCGCAGCAGCGCGTCGATCTGCGGGTCGGCCGGGCCGCCCGGCGGGTCCGGCGGCATCGACCATGCGACGGCGGGATCGGCGCCGAGCGCCAGCAGGTCGGCGGCGCGGCGCAGCACCCGCCCCAACTGCGCCGGGGCGGACGGGACCGCGGCCGCCGCGGCGGCTGACACCGCCATCCCCGCGCCCAGGCATACCGCCAGCACGTCGAGACAGGAGGCGATCGCCAGCGGATCGGGGCCGCGCCCCCGCCCCGGGCCCGGCTCACGCCTTGGCCCCTCGGCCCGCGCCGGCGTGCCGGCACGCCGGCGCGTCAGCGAGGGGCCGGGGCCCATCAGCACGGCCGCGGCCAGCAACACCGCCGCTAGATCCATCTGCGCGTCATGCCATCACCCGATCGACGATGCGGTCGGCCCACAGCAGCCCGGCGCAGGCCAGCGTCGCGCCGACGAGCAGCAGCCACCCACCCACCTGCCCGCCCAGCAGGAAATCCAGCGGCCGGGCGCCGATCAGTTGGCCGAGCAGCACGCCGAGCACCGGCAGGGCGGCCAGGATCGCCGCGGTGGCCCGCGCGCCGGCCAGGCTCGATGACACCCGGGCCGAGAACCGTTGCCGCTCAGCGATATCCCGCTGCGCGGCGCGCATCAGGGTGGCTATGCCCAACCCGTGGTCGCCGGCCAGCCGCCAGCACAGCGCGAGCCGCTGCCAGTGCTCGGGCCGCGCCGAGCCGCGCGACGCGGCGGCCAGGCCGGCCGCGACGTCGGCGCCCAGCCGGGCCCGGGCCGCCACCGAGCGCAGCGCCACCGCGACCGGGCCGGCGGTCTCGCCGGCGGCGACGTCGAACGCGCGCACCGGATGCGAGCCGGCCCGTAGCTCGCCGACGAGCACGTCGAGCGCCGTTTCCAGTGCCCGGCCCTCGCCGGCGGCGCGGCGGATCCGGCCGCGGCGGCGATGCCGCAGACCCGCCGTCGCGGCCACCACCGCGCCGGCCAGCACGCTCGGCAACGGCAGCACGGCCAGGGCCGCGCAGCCGGCGCCGGCGGCCACCCAGCCCAGCCCCGCGAGCCGGCGCGCCGATGGCCGCCGGCTGCCCGTCACCGCCACGCCCAGCCGGCGCCGCGGCGAGGGCGGCCCGACGACGAGGGCAACCGCTAGCAGCAACGCACCCACCACCGGCCCGGTCATGACGGCATCCGGTCTTCCAGCACCCGCCGCAGCAGCGGGGCGGCCTCGGTCATCCCCCGGTCGGCGTGCCACACCGTGACCGAGCGCACCCGTTCCTGAACCCGTTGCAGCACGGCGATTTCGCTGAGTCGCCGCCGGCCGGCGCGGTTGCGCTCGACGTGCAGCAGCACCTGGTGGAATTATCTGTAGGTCACCGCTCAAACCGACAGTCTTACGGCGTGCCTACCTGGGCATTTATCACAAGAAACATGTATTCTTTGATGGTGGAAACGGGCAGAAGATTCGGTCGGCGACACACCGGCCNTTATCTGTAGGTCACCGCTCAAACCGACAGTCTTACGGCGTGCCTACCTGGGCATTTATCACAAGAAACATGTATTCTTTGATGGTGGAAACGGGCAGAAGATTCGGTCGGCGACACACCGGCCGAGTTGCTTGCTTAGGCTGCTTTACCGTGCGAAATTCGCCACATGAACCTACAGGGGTGGTTAGATCGGGTGGTGTCCGATCATCGACAGTCGTTTGCGACGCTGCGTTACGACATCGAGCGGGCGATCCCGAAAGTGGGCGAACAGTGGAAGGCGTTGTTCGACAGTCCGCGGGACATTCATGGACAGGCGTTTTGCACGGATGTTCGGTTGATGGTGTTGCGGATGCGGGAGCTTCGGGGGCCGCAGCCCTGGGACACGTTGTCGTCGAGGTGTGGCAGTGGGTTGTCGGTGCAGATATCAAATGGCCGGGGGATGGACCTGCGGGTTCGGCGGTGGCCGTCGAAGGTGCTGCACGGGGAGCGAGTGCGCATCGTGGCGATGCCGGATGGGGGTGGGCTGCCGCTGCTACGGGNGTCGACCGAACCGGGCAGGCAGATGATGCTCGACGAGGGGTCCAAGGCGGAGCTGTTTCCGGCGCCGAAGACAACCGCGGCGGGCAAGCCAGACATCCTTTCGTTGTGGTGGCCCACCGACGACGGGTCGGGTCTGGCGGAGGCCGAGTTGGCGGCGGTCATCGATGTGGACAGTGCGTCGCGGGTGCAGATCTTGGCAACTTCACCGCTCCCGCCAGTGACGGAATCACCACTGCTGACAACACCGAAACGCAGCGTCGAACCGGCCAGCGACTTCGGGGATCTCGAGCCACCGGCGTTGGGGTCGGGCACCGACGATCCGGACGAGCCGGCCTAGGCGGATCGCGCTGTGCTGGAAGGTCGTATGGGTCATGTCGTGGGGTCGTTGTTGAATCGGAGCTGCGATGAAGACGACGGTGCAGATCTACGGGCTGCGCGTCAACCAGGCTCGGGTGATGCGGGCGATGACGGTTACCGCGGTGATGGAAGCGTTGGGCTGGAAGCATTCTCGGCTCAACCGGTTGGAGAAGTCGACGACAGCCTTGGTGCCGGTCGAGGATTTCGATCGGCTCGTTGAGGTGCTGCGCTTCCCGGCGAAGTTCTTCACTACCGCGCCGACCTCGCGTGTGCATCCGTCGGATCTGCTGTTTCGGGCGCCGCGATCAATCACGGTGTCGGAACGCGAGTACCTGGCTCAGTTCGCGGCGCTGGCTGGGGAATTCCTCGACGAACTGGACAGTCGTGCACAGTTGCCGCCGGTGCGGCTTCCGGTACTGCCTTCGCATACCCCCGTAGCGAAGGCGGCCGAGGTGGTGCGTCAGGCACTGGGATTCGACGTCGACGTGCCGATCGAGTATCTGACGCATGAGGTCGAGCGCAGCGGTGTGGTGATCGTGGTGCGTCGGCTGCTGACGTCTTCATCGCGTCGGGTCCTTGGGGATGAGGATTCGACGGGCAAGCTGGATAAGCATTTGGGTTATTCGGTGCGGGTCGGTGAGTTCAACACTCGGCCGCTGATTGTGGTGCGCCAGTCGAATTCGTGGGAGAGGACTCGGTGGACGCTGGCGCATGAGGTCGGGCATTTGTCGTTACACGCGTCGGGCGGTGTTACCGAAGAACGCGAAGAGCAGGCCTCGGCGTTCGCCTCAGAGTTGTTGGCGCCCGCGGGGGTGTTGGCCGAGGAGGTGTCGCGGGCGCCCTCGCTGGCTGAGTTGTTGCCGGTGAAGGCTAAGTGGGGGATCTCGCTGGGTGCGCTGCTGCGGCATTTGCATGTCTCGGGATTGTTGGCCTCCGACCGGTTCGAGGCGTTGCGCCGTCAGCTGTATACCCGGGTCAACGCGGAAACCGATACCACGTGGGGGCGTGTCGAGCCGGGTTGGAACGATCGCGACGTGGAGCGACCGCTGTTGATCAGCAGGTGGCTCGATATCGCGTTTTCGGCTCGCAGCGCAGCCATGCTGGCCCCTTATGAACTGATGTGGCCGCAGGATGTGCTGGAGGACTTCATGGCCGGGCAGCGCGGAGCTACAGGCACCCATACTCACGGTGCCGAGGAGCGCGTGCCGGCGTTGGCCGGCAGACATGACAATGTGATTGTGCTGTCCCAGCGCGGTAACCGGCGCGGGTAAGCCCCAGGGGTGCGTGGTGGCGCGATCGCAGCGAGTCAGCTTCGGCGAGGGACCCGACACCTACACCGTGGTCGGCGATGACGGACTGCCGATCGGTCCAGCCGCGGAGTATCTGCGGTTCCTACGCGACGGCGGAGCCTCCCCACACACGGTCCGCGCGTACGCCGCCGGCATCGCCGACTGGTTTACCGTGCTCAGCCACACTGGCCACGTCTGGGACGACTTCCCTACCACCTTGTTTGGGCAGTATCTGCAGTTCCTGCGCACTGGGGATCTGCCGGGCTCGGCCCGAATCGGGCCGCCGCAACAGCGCTTGGCGGCCTCGTCGTTGCAGCCGCGTGCCGCAGCGGTGTTGTCGATGTACCGCTATCACGCCGACGCCCACCACGTCGATACTCCGTATCGGCGGCTGTTCACCTCGCGGGGCAGTTGGCGGCGTTATCGGCGCTACGTCGGCTTCCTCGACGGCGTCGGACCGCAGCGTCGCGGGGATCACCCGATTTACCGGATGCGCACACAGAACCGTTGCACCACCCCGGTGCTGACCCCGCCGCAAGTCAACACCATTTTAGATGCGTGTTCGGTGCAGCACGACGGGACATGGTCTGGCGGGCCCGCCGCGGTGCGCAACCGGCTGTTGTTCGCCGTGCTGGCCGAGACCGGCATGCGACTGGGCGAGGCGTTGTCGTTGCGGCACCACGACTTCCACATCGGTGCCGGCGCCACCCCATTCATCGAGATCGTCGACCGCCAAGACCACCCGCACGGCGTACGAGTCAAGACCGGCTCCCGTCGGGTTTATGTCGGCGATGATCTGGAGGCCTTGTACTCCGAATATGTATGGCAGCTGGTCGCGATGGCCGCTGATGTCGAGGTTCCGGATCTGGCCAGCCACTTCGTGTTCGTCAACCTGGCCCACGGACCCCGGTTTGCCGCGATGCGGGTCGAAACCGTCTACGACAAAGTCCGGGGCATCAAACGGGCCCAACCCAGTCTGCCCGCAGGTTGGACGCCCCACTGGCTGAGACACACCCACGCCACCGCGCTGCTATTGGCCGGAGTCCCCGAACACGTGGTGATGCGCCGGCTCGGCCACGCCGATGTGCAGACCACCTTGTCCACCTACGGCTGGGTCACCCAGGACGCCGAGATGCGGTCGTTGGCCAGCTGGAAGAACTATGTCGCCGGCTGGAAAGGACTCTCAATGAAGATGTCAAGCCGCCGACTTGGTGATCGGGGGTGATTCGGGTTGCCAGGTGCGGTTGTCACGGATGAGGGCGTAAAGGACGTTGGTACGGCGTCGCGCCAGGCAGA
>NZ_JACKSY010000101.1:0-15510 GCF_025821985.1 Mycobacterium timonense
GGGCAAACTGCTTGAACGCCCCACCGAGATCACCCCACCAACCCCGCCCTCAGACGGCGATCAGCAAGCCGGAACGGAGGTCGCCTGAAACACCCCGATCCACAGGTCTTGACAATTCCTCCGGACGCGGTCTTGACGGTGCGCACATAGGCCACCGCGGCAGCCTACGAGCCCCCATTTAGTGCGCAAATCTCGGCCGCGCCGACAACAAACCAGCAGGTCAAACCACTGCCGTCACGCTAAGCCCGAAACGTGAGCCAAGTCAGGCCGGCCAGCTTGCTCACCTTGGGACGCCGCGCTCGTATGAACGCCGCCGAATCAGCCAGCATCGCCCGGTAGCTGTCCCGTCCGCCGTTGCGTGCGATCTCGCGCGACACCGTCGACGACGGCCGGCCAATCGATGCCGCGATCGACCGCGCGGACGCACCTGAGGCGGGAACAAAACCCGGGTAGTTCACTGGCGCTCACTGCTGCACAGCGGAGCACTCCACCAACTCGTCAATGCACTCTGAATTACGAAGAGCCCCTTTTCGAGCGGCGAATCTGGCCCTACCGGGGGCAGACCGCCGAGCGGCGCAGCGTGATTTCATGGATTTACCAGATAACCGCAGGATGTTCCCACCGGTCTGACGCCCCTAGGCAACCTGCCAATTGCCCTGCCTGTCTCGGTAGAAGTAGTAGGCCGGGCAATATTCCGATTGGGTCACGCCGGGACAGCCCGTCCCGTTATAGGTTGTGTTGGTTTCGACAGGGTTGGAAGGTGCGAGCGCACTCGATGCCAGTGTCTGCCTGACTGTGACCGTCACCAGCGCCGTGACCGGGTACATGGGGCTGATGCCTTGGTCAGGGTAGCCACAGCGGACACACCAGGGACGAGGCGGGGGATTCGCGTGTTCCGTGGGCTGGCCCACCTGGATCGGGCCGTCGAACCGAACATCGACCGTCGAGCCCAACGGATGCCCCGCACTGTAGAAATCGATAAGGGCCTGCTTGATCTCCGGCTCGGCGGGTGGCGGCCCCAGATCGCCAACGTCGCCGCTAGCATGGCTTGCACCGAAGGCCGTCAAGATGCAATAGCCTGCGACATATAGAACCGCCAGAACCGATATCCGCGTCCTGAAACGCGAGGCCAGTGGTGGACACCCGCGACGGGATGGGCGGAACATTGCTCTCACGGCTCCTCCTGTGAGGTCGGGTTTCGAAAACCGGCCGTAATGTATCTGTTTGTCTCGCACCTCATCGCGGGCTGGCCCCCGATCAGGTTTTGACAAGATGACAGCTGATCCAGAATCGGGACGGCACGCCGTCAACGTGGATGTCGCGGCCGTAGCCAGGCAATTCAATCACAGACATGTGATCGCTCTATCCTGCTGCCCCAATGTTCTTCTCGCTGCTGGGAGGGGCCGTAAATCCAGGCCGTGTTTCGGGCCCTGATACCGACGCCGGTGTTCGACAGGTGTTGCCACAAGCGATAGAAACTCTCCCCTTGGTAAAGCGGAAAGTAATTGTCGCCGACGTAGTCCTGGCTCTGAGTCAGGGCCTCCGCCCGCGGAGCCAGGTACGCGACAGACTGTTCGATGTTGGAGGCCACAGCGTCGGCATGCGCCTGGATTCCAGGCACTGTCCAGTCGTTATTGGCCTGGAGTAGATCGAACCCGAATTCGTCCATCTGACGGCGCAGCTCCCGATATTGCGCATTGAACCACTGACACATTTCACGTTCTGCGTTGATATCAGCTTGTGTCACATTCTTTTGGGTGGCCTCATATGAATATGGGACCTTTGGTGTCCAATTGCTTGCGGTTGGGGTAAACAGCGGTAACGGTGGCGGAGGCGGCGCCGAAGGGTCAGCGGCCGCACGCCCGGACAGCATCGTGACCACAGATGCGACGAGCGCTAGACACGCCAGAAGAGCAGGGACCGCGCGGTTTTTGATATTTCGCGTGGTGTTGCATAGAGGCTCGTCAATCATACAGACCACTCCTAAGAAGTACGTGCCGGCGGCCGCTATTTTTCGGCGACCATCGCGGCGATACCGCCAACGTCGGTGATCTGCCACGCGTTGTTGCTGTCGATGGTAATGCTGTACGTAGCCGTGGACTGCAGGCTATCTCCTGCCTGTACCGTTTTTGTCATCACACTGACAAATGTGTCAACGACATAGACACCATTGTTATGCGACCGCACTTTGGCGGCTAGCGGTCGTGCCGACGAACTCCATTGCAATGGGAGCAAGATCTGCTCCATACTTGTTCCTGCTTTAGTGAGCTTGTCCTTGAGTTCAGGCGTGGTGCCCTTAACGAGGTTTTGTTTCCAGGGACCCAAATCCTTGTAATCCATGATCGCAGCATTCACCGCGTAGTCGAGCGCAATCTGCTCAGCGCGCTTATTATCGTTAGCTTGTCGAGCCTGATGGTCGAGATTTTCTTTCGCGCCGATGTATAACCATGTCATCACGGCCACGGCGGCTATCAAAGTGACAATAACCGCGCTGACCGCTAGGGCTCGGACAGAAACCGATACACGCCGACTCTTCTTGGTTGATTCGTGTGGCGCGTCGTCCGTTGCCGACTCATCTGCGGTCCCGGAGTCTGCCGACTCCTCAGCAACCACGGATTCCGCCCTCTCGACCGACTCGGCGACTTCCGTGTCCTCGTCGTCCCCCGCAGGGGTGGTCCTAACTTTTTCGGTGTCGGTACGCATTTCAGTTACCAGCCTGTCTTTCCGGGATTGTGACGTGCAGATTGATCGCGCCATCTTCTGGTACCGCCGACAATAGATTGGCGAGCACTTGGCTAGTGTCGATGGTCGTCAGCGAAGCCGCGATTGCCTTGACGTTCGCGGTGAGTGGCTCGGTCAGGACCCTGATATCGGGTGCACGATCGTCCAACAATCTCTGAATACGCTGGATGAACTTGCCCAACAGATAGACGCTGCCTGGCGCAGGAAGGCGAGTCGGAACGGTCATGGCATTGGCCCACTCCTCGTGAAGCTCCGGTCCAAGCGCTTGGACAGCAGGTATTGTTTCGGCGAGCGCCGGCCCGACGAAGCCAGCGTTCTCGAGCAGGCTCTGAGAATTTTCCAGCACCTTCTTGCCCCGGCCATTCAAGTCGGCTGTGGTATTGCGGAGCAGTAGACTGGCGCGTTTCAGGTTGGGCAGCACAGAATATGGATCCGGTAGCCCTGTGTCGGCCTCACCGATAACGCGCTTGAGCTGATTTGGGTCGAGTTGGTTCAGCATGTGCACAACACTGACCCCCAGCTCGGATATTGAGCCTGGCGGTTTTATGGACTGCGGCGCGACGCGCTGACCGTCCTGGAATACGGGTCCGCCAGAGTGTCGGGGCTCCAGCTCGATATAAGATTCGCCAAGCGCGGAGAGGTTCTCTAACCGAACGACGCTGTCGGCGGGAATCTTGTACTTGTCCTCAATATAGAAATGAATGGTCGCATGTGAGGTCGTCGTGTCGATGCGGCTCACCTTCCCTACCTGCACCCCACGAAGCAACACA
Organism: Mycobacterium timonense; assembly: GCF_025821985.1. Classification (NCBI taxonomy): domain Bacteria; kingdom Bacillati; phylum Actinomycetota; class Actinomycetes; order Mycobacteriales; family Mycobacteriaceae; genus Mycobacterium; species Mycobacterium timonense. The sequence goes on from NZ_JACKSY010000101.1 coordinate 3,513, forward strand.
TTGGATTCGACCTCAAGGTTACTGATGTCGGACACATCCATCGAGAGGGTGGCGCGACTCGCTGGAGGAGCGATCCGGATACCCAGTGATGCGACGTACCCGATAAAGGCGACTACCATAGCAAGAAATACGCCGAATGAAATCACGCTCTTAAAGCTCACGGAACCGCTCCAAGCATTCGCAGTACCTGCTCGACATTTCCTGACAGCTCGCGGCCGTCGGGGCCAATTATTGACGTGATGTTGATGGCGGGATATTTGTCTTGCGTCATAAAGTAATCAGTAATGAATTGTCGGTACTTCGGGTACTCAGCCTCGACGGCCTGTTTCGAGCCCTGTACCGCTTTCAGGGCATTCCCCAACGAATCTATCAACGGAGTCAGCCAATATCCGCCGTTGTAGATGGAACCAAGGGATGGCAATAATGTGCCAAAGATGTTTCCCAAAATGGTGTCTCGCCTCAATCCGGCCACACCGGCTGGAGATAACAACAAACTCAGGGCCGGCGTACGAGCGGCCAGCACAGTCGATGTGTCGTAAAGGCCGTTGATCAATAGATCGACATTATCGACATCATTAGAGAGGTCTTTGAGGTCGGTCGTTACTTGCGATACCACCCTGCGGACCTCATCTTTGGCCGGTGTCACTCGATTGATACCGATGAGCGTGTTCTGCGCTCGTTGGATTGAGCCGCTGCCTATGAAGTTGGCCAAGTGGGCGATGGTGTCTTCTAGCTGAGGCGGGGATGTGGTGTGGGCAAGTGGAATCCGGCCGCCGGGGCTCAGTGGCGGTCCCGTCGATCCAGAATCTTGTCCTCGTTCGAGGGCAATGTAGATGTCACCGAGGACGGTAGCCTGCTGTAGAAGTGCATGGATGTTCGACGGCACCACGACATCGCGATCGATGCGTGCCGTCACATCAACATGGCTGCTGGCGATGCTGACTTTCGTCACCACGCCCACCGTGGTGCCGTCCATCACCACTTTCGCCTTGTCCGGCAGATTCAGCACATTGGCAAATTCCGCTACGATGTCGTATCCGCCCTGATAACTGTTGCCTGGCACCGGGATTGCATTAATGTTCAGCGACGCACACGACGTCGCCGTCAGGCTGCAGATGATTGCGGCGATGGCCGACCGCACTCCGTGTCTCATTGCCGCGCCGCCTGCGTCAGGACGTACTGCAGGAGCGCAACATCCACCGCATATGGCCGGCCGCCCACGTCGGCGCAGCTGCCTGGCATAGATGCGTTCATGTTTCCGCAAGTGAGGAGTCCGTTTGGCGTCGGGATGCGATACAGCGGTGGCCTCCAGGTGAGCAGATCGAACACATGGTTGTTGATGTGCTTGGCCAGTCCGCCCGCGGTCGCCCCGGGTGGCTCGCCGTTCAGCCCGCTGATGAAACGCGGCAATGGGTTGAGCGCGTCAGCAACCCACTTGTAGTGCGGGCTCCAAATCCGGAGCTCTTCGCTAATTTCGTCCAACAACAATTGAATTTCAGGGCCAAGTTTGAGTTCGAGATCATCGGCCAAAAGGATGAGTTCCGGAAGCGGGTGAGTCAGATCTTTGGCGCCATCGACTGCGGCCACGATGTCTGGGGTTGTGCCTGGCATATCCTGGACTATTTCTTTCAGCGGACCTCGGTTCGCTCTTATCATGGACGTCAGCTCGGCCATGTTCCTGGTGATCGCTCCAAGCTCGGCAGTGGCCTGGTCAGGATTGTCCAACAGCGCTGATGACCTGGTCAGTAGCTCATTTGCCCGCTGCCCGTTACCTTGGACTGCCTCGTCGATCCCTTTGAGCGCGTCCTTGATGTTGGTCGACCCGCTCGGATTGATCGCGTTCACGAAGTTGGTCGCCGACCCAATGACCCGCGAAATGCTCTGCTGGGTGAAAGAGCGGCTGAGTGGGATGCATTCACCGGCCTTTAGCTGCGGACCCGCGCTGTAATTTCCGACCAGTTCCAACGAGCGGTCGGCAAGGATTGATGGCGAGCGGACGACCGCCTTAACATCCCGTGGTATCGCACGTTTGTCGTCTATAGTGAAACCCACCTTGACCTCGGTGTCTCGGGGCTCGATGGTCTTCACGGTGCCAATCTTGTAGCCCATTTGAGTCACGGGATTGCTGAGGTACAGACCGACGCTGTCCGACAAGATCGCGCAGAATTCGATCGCCTTATTCTCAGGTGAGCGCCCACACGATGTGGCGCAAAACGCAAGGACGAGCGCGGCGATTACCGGGGCGGACACCACCGTGTTCGGCAAACGGGCAGCCATCATCATCAGCAGCGACTCCCCTCAACCGGAATGCACAGGTCCGTAGCGAACAATTCGGGCGGCGTACCGGCGTTCTGCGCGGCCAAGGTGTGTTCCATCCGCTCGCGTATGCGGCGAAGCACGCGGACTACCACGCCATTCCGGTCCGCGATCGCCTGGAGCTCCCCCAACACGCCGCGAACTCTTGCCAGGAAGTCCGAGCGATGCGGCATGTAGAAGCGATTGAGGGGATCCAGAACTTGCTTTCCTAGTTCGCCCATTCCGTGCATGGACGCGGCAAATCCTTTACCGTACAAGACGAACGATTCTTCTAAGATGGAAACCCGTGAAATCATATATTCGAGTAATTCCCGGTTATTGTTCAACTCCCGAACGTACTCGTTGGAGAATTCGAGAACACTGGAAATCTGGCCACGCTGCCGTTCTAGGTTTTGGGTGATGGCATTGCCGGCGTTCAGCAGTTCGGTTATGGCGTCTGTATTGGCACCGGTCAGACCTTGCTGCACCTGGTTGATGGATTGGTTGATTGGATTTGTCGCAATGTTGTCAGTGATCTTCGTCGTGTCCGCGAGGGTGCGTATTAGGCTGTACGGCAGCGTGACACGCTCCTTGGGAATCGGGCGGGTGCCAAGAGGGATGTCGCCCAGCGAATTGATGGTGACGTAATAGCCGCCGACCACCGTCAGCATTCGGACTTCGATTTGGGACTGGTCACCAACAAAGGCGTCGCGGTCCACACTCGCCCGCACGCGGACTTGCTTCGGTTCAATTGCAAGGTCCTTGACCTTGCCCACGACGATTCCGGCGATGCGGACGGTGTCGCCTGGACTGATCGAGACCGCATCGTCGGTGTAAAAGGTGACGATCTGTTGGCCGGGTGGACTGACGTACAACCAGGCCACGATCATGCCGATCACCGTGGCCATCACCAACGTTGCCACGCCCCAGAACATCGGGCTGTGCACCGGTTTCATGGCTGATTGCATAACACCACCTTGCGGCCATTGAGAAGTACGTCCATCGGCAAGGGAAGCTCAGCCCGTCCTTTGGCGCATGGGGCCGGAGTACCTGCCACAGGTGGCGGCCCGATATTCTCCCAGATCACCGGAATGTGTTTGACCCATTCGAGGGCGTCATACACGTTCGTGAATGCCGTGTCGAACGCTGTTCCTATATCGATATCGGCCTGGATTCCCGCGCTCTTGAATAGGCGCAACACCGCGTCGAGGAAGTCGGCACCGTAAATTTGCGATTTACGAAATTCGTCCAACACCGTCAACGCGGCGTCGATGGGCTCTTTCACTAGCTTCAGTACCTGAACAAGAGAATCGGAGTGTCCGCGGACAGCATGGGCCAGAACGGAGAGATTCTTTACGATTGTCGTGATCACTTGCGATCGATCTGAGACCAGTGCGGTCAGTTTATGGATGCTATCGAGCATGGGTCCGAGTCCATCACCGTCGCCGGCGAGGAATGCAGCGACGTTGTCGGTAAACGTATTGATCTCGTCTGGACTCAAAGTTGCCAACACGGGCTGTAAGCCATTGAACAGCACGGTGATATCAAATGAAGGTTGCGTCATCGTCGTCGGCACGGTTGTCATCCGGTTTGCCGTCGCGACACCTTCGGCGGCGCCAGTCACATCGATGTAGCGCAAACCCGTTAATGCCTGAAACTTGATCGCCAGGCGACTCGTGGGCACAACGTGGAATCGGGTATCCATCGTGAATCTCACCTCCGCGAGGCTCCGCCCCTCCGAGCGCTTCAACCGGAGCGCTTCGACCTTGCCGACCCGTACTCCGCGAACGCGCACGTCGTCTTTCTCGTGGAGTCCAGACACGTCGGTGAATTCCGCCTGGTAGGTGCCTGTGGAGAAGGCGACCGGTTGCGTAATCACATTTGCAATCCCGATCAGCAACACGACACTCGCGACGGCGGCAAGTGCGAGCCGCCACAGTGCGGCCATGGGCTTTTTCATTGGGCGGCTCCCAACGCCAAACCAACGGGACCCGCAACGCCAGGAAGCTCATCCAAGATGACGCGTACCTGCAGCGCGCGCTGGTCTCCTGACCCCGTGTACATGCGCTCAAGTCGGGTGCGTAGTTCTCGGAGGGTATCTGCGATGTTCGTGGGAGGAATCAGTTTCGGGACGACATCGGTCAAATCACGAATTTCATCGACCACGGGGAACAACTCGTAGACATGCGACGACAAGAGGTGACCGACGGGGCCAAAGAGGTCGGTTTTGGCGCCCACCAGCCATTCCCCCCAGCGACCAAAAACGAATTTATCCGGATCCGACTGCATCAAATGGAGAGCGTCATCGTAGTAATTCCGGAGCGGGGTATCGTATGTCGACAGATACGGGTTGTTCTTCATGCTTCGCTCAGCGTCGAAACCCGTACCCATGTCGCTTCGCACCCACATGTCTTCGGCATTGATCAACGCATCGACGAATCCCGGGAATGCGACATTGATTCCGGTGGTATTTCTCAAGAGTTGCCCGGTGCTCACTTTCTGCACGTTGGTGATAGTTGTGGTGACGATGATCATCGTTTCCAGTAACGGGGTCAAAGCGTCCGTATAGCGGGTAGCGCGCTCGACAAGATGGACCAGTTGGTCGGTGACTACTTGGTTCGATAGTTCACCAAGGCGATACAGCAGCGCCTGAAGAGCAAAGTTGCCCTTCGGCGTAACGTTGATCTCAGCGCCACTTCGAAGCGGATGCCCACCCTCACCGGGTGTCAGATTGATGCCGGTCACGCCAAAGTAGTTGGACGGCCGAAAGTCGATTCCCATGGCGTCTGTCAACCCCGCCGTGGGGCCGGACTGCAAATCGGCATTCAGTCGAACGTGGCCCCCCGGCAAACTAGAGATCGCCGTGACCTCACCTACCTTTACACCGTGCATAATCACCGGCGTGCCGCCGGCCACGCCCTGTCCGACATACGGTGTTTCGAGGGCCACCGAGATAAGGTTCTTCGTACGAGCAAACGGGTTGACTGCGAAATTTACAGTCAGTGCAATAACGACTAACAGCACGGCGGCGGCGCCAATTCTCGCGCGAGTGCGTGCCTGATCTTCCTCAGACCCCCGGAGTAACGACGTCATTCCGTCCGCCTTCTAGCCTTTAAACACGAACGTCGGTTCAAGCCCCCACAGGGCAACCGTCAGAATGAAGTCCAGCACCATAATGGCCACTAAGCTCACTCGTACCGCACGTCCAGATGCCAGGCCCACACCGACTGGACCGCCTGACGCGAAGTAACCGTAATAGCAGTGGATTATTGTTACCGCGGCACAAAAGATAATTGCTTTCAAGGTCGAATAGGCGAGATCAGTAGGCGACAAGAACTGAACGAAATAGTGGTCGTAGGTGCCACCGGGTTGATTGTAAGCACCTTTGATCATGCCGTTCGAAACGGAGAAACTCACCAGCAATGTAAACAGAATTCCCGGTATCACAATCAACATTCCACCAACGAGGCGCGTTCCCACGACATATGGTATTGGCCGCAATCCCATTGCTTCGATGGCGTCGATTTCCTCAGCGATCCGCATCGACCCCAGCTCCGCCGTCATACGAGTACCGGTCTGCGCTGCAAACGCGATGCCCGCGATGAGGGGCGACATCTCGCGCACGTTCCATAGCCCACCGATAATCCCCGACAGCGCTCCAAATCCGAGTAGGTTCAAAATCGCGAATGCCTCGATCGCTATCGACACACCGATCGCAATACCGAGAATGATCAGGACACTGATCAGACCGCCGTCTACAACCAAGGAACCGCGGCCCCAGGCCAGACTGTTCATTCTTGCCAGCGTCTCCTTACGATACTGGCGGAGCGTCAGCGGAAGGAGATAAATAACTTCTGCGATGAACAGTATCCACTGTCCGAGCATTCCGAACTGCGTCTCGAAGATACGTGTAACTCGTCGCCACTTATGGAAATATGGCGCAGGCGCCCCAGCATGGATTGAAGCCCTAAAACCCATTATGCGACCTGCATTGGAAAGAACATCGTCTGTAATTGGGTGATCACCAGGTTTGCGATAACGATGCCGACAACGTTGATCACCACTGCCGCATTCACGGCATCTGCGACACCCCGTGGCCCACCCTTGGCCTCCATACCTCTCAAAGATGAGACGATTCCAACGATTGCCCCGAACACCGTGACCTTACCGATTGCAAACCAGACATCTACCATCTTCGCAAATGCGCCGAAGGATGCCCAGAAGCTTCCGCTCGTCACTTTGCTAACAGTAATTGCAAGGATAAACGAAGCGGTTACTGCCGAGGCGATAATGACCATGGACAGGATGGGGGCTAATAAAATCAACGCCAGAAACCGTGGCACGATCAAATTACGAACCGGGTCGACTCCCATTACACGGAGCGCATCAAGTTCCTCGCGTATTGCCCGCGCGCCAAGGTCGGAGGCGATTGCGGCCGCCGCAGCGCCGCCCATCAGTAACCCGGCGGTAAGCGGGGCACCCTGACGGACAACACCGACGGCGCTTGCAGCCCCGACAAGTGAGTTTGCCCCGACCTGGTTGATCAGGCCCGACGCATCCACGGCTATCATGCCACCAAACGGAACGGCCATCAGGATGGCTGGTAAAGCCGTCACCTTGTAGAGCGTCCATGCCTGGACGACCATTTCACCAAACGGCAAACGTAGAGTTATTGCGTCGGTCACGGAGTAACGTATGACCGCCGCAGCCAACATCATGCCTCGCCCAGTCGTTGCTGCACTCTTTACCGGAATCATCCCGGCCCGTTTCACCGGAATCGCCCAGCCTCGTGAAACCCTCTGTTGCGGCGGCGTGAGGTCAAGTGTCGCCAATCCCGACGCCGGACGACTTTGCGTGCTTGTCATCATGCCGTCTCAATCAACCTGGCCGCGCGCGACCGGTCGCCGTGAAGCGCTATCCCGCCGTGCAGCCCGCTGGTCGGAGCTATCCTTTGGGCCGTGTTCGACCGACATCCAGCGCAACGCGGTCGGCTTGCGCGTCGCCCGGGCAACCGGCGAATGGCGGTAAGCGCGAGAGCCCCACCCCGGTCGACGTCGATTTGCCACCCGGGGCCATCAGCATCGACAGCCACATCCATGCTCACACGCCACTGCTCGTGCAGCGTCTTCATTCGCGGCCAGACGCCGTCGGCGGGCTGAGGGCCGCGCGAACGGAAATCGACGGCGAGCGCGGTATCGACCGTCGCCGACGTGACGATGTGGTGACCAGTCACGATCGAGCTCCACCATGTGTGGGCCCTGCCTTGTGTCTGTATTGACTCGCCGTGCGCATGGGCACTGGCCCTCCGCCCCGGAACTACCGGATCTCCCCCGGGTTCCTAACCGAATTCTGCGTCTGATTAGAAGCACGCTGTTTCTATCTCTCATCCCCTACGATGTCAAGTGCGTCACACATGGGGACGGTATAATCCCAGGATAAACACTGCAATAGCCAGCTGATCCTGGTCGCCGCGCGCTCGAGTTGCAGACAGCTATGGACAAAAATCTGCGCTGGTTTAGACTCGACACGCGGTCGCACGGTTAGGAGACACGGTCGCACGGCAGGAGTTGAGCTCGAGCGTGGTGAAAGTGACGTACGTACGTGCGGTGAAGGAGGCTGCCGCCGCCTCACTGTGCGCGGCGCGGACGCGGACGAAATGCCCGATTACGTCGACTCGCCGTGGCCTCACCAGGCCAGAACGACTCCCGGGTCAGCTGGCAGACCAAAGCGGGACCCGAACCGGACGATTCTGGGCCCGGCAGGTGTGCGGATCTTGCCGGCGGGAAGCCGTTCGGTCAACGGCGATCAGGACGCGCGTGCAGGCCTTCCTCTTGAGCGTGATAGCAACTGTCATCTTGGCGATATCACTGGCTTCCACATCCGCAGCTGACCCCACAGCAAATTTGAGGTCGCAGGTAGACGCCGCTCGGGGCGGGTGCCCGACATTGCAATCCGACGCCGTGCTCAACGAGGTTGCCCAGCGCGCAAACGGTGAAACACAGTCTTATATCGAACACACCGCAAGGTTTGAACCCTTTGAGGATCCGATGCCGGTGTTGCATGATCTAGGTTACAAAGCCGGCAAGGCGAAGCTGATTCCGGGCTATGGAGATATCGAGGCCAAGGCAATCCGCGGTGTGATCGTGCACGGCTGGCAGGCAATCCCGGATTGCACTTACACCAAGTATGGCGTCAACGTATTAGATAATCCCGAGGGCATGCATGGAGGGTATGTGCTGGCCGCCTTGGTCCTGGCAGGCGACTAACCACGGCGACTGAAAGTCCTACCTCGTTGGCACCGTGGTAAGTCGGCATCCTGCCGCCTGAGACGTTGCGTTTCGTTCCGCTGGGCAATGGAATACACCCCCGTGATCACTTGCGGCCGGCAGTATGGGCGGCTAGCACCGACCCGCGGCCGCCGGGCGGCGCTCAGATCGTGCTGCGGCACCCACGTCGAAACGCATCTTGTCTCGCAAATCGTGGCATACGGCTCCTACTTGGTGGTCAGTCTTCGGGTGCACGCGCCCGAGCGCGAGTACACCCGTGAAGCAGTGAGGACACCGCCAAAAGGGTCGCGACTGGAAGCCTCGCAGATATGACCACCGACACCGCCGGCTGTCAACGCTTTTCGAACCCTGACCCGCTACGGTTCTCTCTAAATTTTGACCCATCTAGGTCATCGAGATTCAGCGACGCGGCCCGTCAACCGGTCTGGGAGAATTCAGCGTCTTGGAGCCCACGATCCATGTGCGGCGGGCTGCTCGTTGAGGTGTAGGTGTTGAGTCGGCGTCTGAATCGCCACGCTAGTTTTACCGCCGAGTCCTGCGTGGAGCGGCGGGCGGGCAGCGGAAACGTTGCAGCAGCCCGACGCACAGAAAGCGCGTCCAGATCCGCTCCGCCGGCAATTCGCGAGGTCTCATTTGTAAAGAAACGAGGTTGATTACATCCTGTCTCGGCACCGCAGTGAGGGTGCGGGCCGTCTTGTGCGTTAGTTGCGGTTGAGTCCGGATTCGTGTTGGTCGACGACGAAGCGGGCGATTTCGTTGAGTTTGATGTTGGCGCGTTGCGAGCTTCTGAGGAGCAGGTGGAAGGCTTGCAGGGCGGAGAGGTTTTCGCGGTGCATCAGGATGCCTTTGGCTTGGCCGATAATGTCGCGGCTGGCTAGTGCGGCTTGGAAGTGGGATTCGGCGGCAGAACCGACCAGGGCTACGGAGGCGTGTTGGGCCAGGATGATGTGCCCCGGGTTATCCGGAGTCGGTTTGCTTGACTTCTGGTCACGACGTCCACAGAGGAGCCGTGCCCGTGCCCAAGCGTTACCCCGAAGAGTTCCGCCGCAAAGTGCTCGACCTGGTGGCCGCCGGCCGCCCGGTCGCCCAGATCGCTGCCGACTTGGAGATCAGTGACCAGACCATCTACGACTGGCGCCGCCAAGAGCTGATCGACACCGGACAGCTGCCGGGATTGAACCGCGCGGAGCTGTCCGAGCTCAGCGCGGCCAACAAGCGCATCCGTGAACTGGAGACCGAGGTGGCCATCCTGAAAAGGGCCCGTGAGCTGCTCCGGGAGCCCCACGACCCAAAAGGCGGTACGCGGCCATAGCGACTATGGCCGCAGAAGCACTGCCCGTGCAGAAGGCGTGTCGACTGCTCGAGGTAGCCGAGTCGGGCTTCTACGAGTGGCGTTCTCGGGCGCCGTCAGCACGGGCGGTCCGCCATGCCTGGCTCACCGATCAGATCCGGGCCGTGCACACCGCCTCACGTGGCACCTACGGTGCCCGCAGGGTCCACGCTGAGCTGACGCTGGGGCTGGGGTTGGTGGTCGGGCATAACCAGGTGGAGATGCTGATGGCCCGGGCCGTGATCAAGGGACTGCCGGGTAACCGGCGTCCGCGATCCCGACACGAGACGCCCACTGCCACCGATCTGGTCGAGCGAATGTTCACTCGCGAAGCGCCAAACCGGTTGTGGGTCACCGACATCACCGAGCATCGCACCTCTTGGATTCTGTTGGTCGTTGCAACGCGGGCGGTTTACGCGTGTTCTAGTAAAGCAGTTAATCGTTCTGCAGGGGTGTCCCAGCCGAGAGTCTTGCGGGGTCGGGTGTTGAGTTGTTCAGCAACGGCCTGAAGGTCGGCGATGCTGTGGCGCGATAGGTCGGTGCCTTTGGGAAAGTATTGTCGCAGAAGCCCGTTGATGCTTCTATGTCAACGCCGCTGGTTGGTATCTCGCGATGTGATGTTGCCAGTTGGCTTGATCGAGCTGCATGGCTCTATGGATGACGTCGACGAGGTGGCGTTTGAGAATGCGTCGGGCGCCTCGGGCCCCTTTTGTTGGTAGGTGGCGTGCGGTCAGTTGCTGGGCCGCGGAGTTGAAGCGGTTTTGCACGATCGCTGCTGTGTAGAGGACGCTATTGAGGCGGCGGTTTCCTCCTCGGTGGAGCCGATGGCGTTCGTGGTCGGATGAATAGACGGGGATCGGTGCGCAGCCAGTGTAGCGGGCGAGTTTGGCTGAGCTGGAAAACCTAGTGATATCACCGATTTCGGTGAGTAGCACCGCTGCGGAGATATGGCTGATCCCGGTGATCTGTAAGAGGTTGGGCGCTAGGGGGCTTACGAGATCGTTGATCATCTCGTCGAGATCATGGATGCGTTGGTTCACGTCGACAAGCTCGGCGATCATCTCGGTGAGCACGTGCCGGACGTGAATACTCATCGAAGCGGCATTAAGCCGAGCACTGAGCAGCGATACAGTCTTGGCGCGCGCAAGATCGCCCGGGGTGTAGTCGAGCCATAAGTGCGCCTGCGCCTTGATCTGGTTGATCAGCGTGGTCCGTCGTTTGACCAGGTCCGAGCGGTAGTCGCTGAGCACCCGGAGTTCGCGGACCCGCTCATCGATGTGATGACGGCTCAGAGTTGGCGTCGCGATCGCCGCATGCGCGGCCGCCATGGCGTCGATGACATCGGACTTGGCGCCCGTAGCTGCGTGCAGCTTGCGGTGGGCGACCGTGAGCCGGCTAGGCACCCACACCACGTCCTGACCGGCAAGCAGGAGTTCATCAGCCAAACGACGAGCGAAGCCACGCCCATCTTCGATGGCCCAGGTCACCGCCGTGGTGTCGATCATCGATCGAATCCACTTCAGCAGGGTGATGATCAGCTGCCCGTCATTCTTCACGGTCAGCGGCTTGCCGATGCGCCGGCCACGAGCATCCAATGCCACTGCGACGTGGACGCGCTTGTGCGGGTCGATCCCTACTGTCACCATCAAAACGTCCCTTTCTCACCTTCGGTCGATGACGGGACGATTGCGGGGGCTCTGCCCGGGCGGACAGACCTATTGCGAGTTGACGGCTCAGCAGGCTTCTATTAAGTCACTCCCGGTCAGGGCTCTCGCCCTGGGTCGCCGTGGACAAATCAACGGAAAGCCATCTGCGGCACGTGTTTTCCGAGTCACCCAGCAACCCGCCGGTCGGCTCCCGTCGAAGCACTCCGGCATCAACACTGTGCACCAATAGGTGTTTTCGTTAGTGCCCCGCTGCCATGGTGCGCCGGGATCACAGAAGTAGACGCGCATGTCGGTGGCGAGGAATTGTCAAGACCTGTGGATCGGGGTGTTTCAGGCGACCTCCGTTCCGGCTTGCTGATCGCCGTCTGAGGGCGGGGTTGGTGGGGTGATCTCGGTGGGGCGTTCAAGCAGTTTGCCCT
>NZ_JACKSY010000102.1:0-11402 GCF_025821985.1 Mycobacterium timonense
ACCCAACGACCTCAAAGAAGCCACCACCCGGTTGTGGGCGGCCCGCTGGGGGGTGGGCAAACGCCGCCTGGAACGCCCCGCCGACTACGCCGCCATCCTGGCCACCTACTGGTACGTCGAAGGCCAACACGCCGTGGCCAACAACCGCCTCGACGAAGCCGCCTACGCCGCCTACCAACTCGCGATGATCAACCCGTAAACCCCTACGCTGCAACGGGCCGCACGGTTAAGGCCCGTAGCCGGCGGCGTCGGCTACGGGCTCACGCCGATGAAGTGTCCAGCAAAGGTAACTGGACGTCGCAGTCACTTTAACGGCGGCCAAGCACCCGTGTCGCCTATTACTGTGATCAGTGTGAAGGAATCGGTTCTGGCCGCAATCATGGCCGCTCGCGCACGCATTCGGCGTGGCGAGGCAAAGCCGCGGGAACGCCGGCCACGCAGCTCTTAACGGCGGCGCTGAAGACCGGCGTCGCCGCGCTCTCTCCAAGCAGGCTTGCCCAGGGCGGCCACAGTTGCGACACCGTCGTCTACATGCGCTGCACCGTTTGGCGGGTCCGCGCCCTCGCCCCGCGCCAGCGGCGCTGCTTCAGGTCCGTTGTACGTGAAACAGGGTGTCGTCCCCGTATTCGCTTCCCTTCCAAAGGTTTAGCTCATACCAATCCGGATCGCTTGCCCGGCGGCGCAGTGGGATGCATTCGCCTCCGGTAACGGGATCCTCGCTCGCGCCGACTTCGACGATCTTGTTGCTTCGCGGGGAGACTGTGTCGCCCGCTCCGCGCCGCTGGACCCCGACGATCTCATCACCCGGACGAAGTTCGTGAGGACCAACTACCAGCACCTCGGACATCTACCTCGTCTCCCTTCACGGCCTATCTCAGCCGGACGCCGATCAGCTTTCCGGTGGCCATGGCTTGCTGCATGAGCAGCCGCATCCGTTCTTGGATATGCGGCTCAACAGCTTTCATCCTTGGCGACCACCGCCGCATAGTCGTCGTTGGCGTCGTCGTGGAAAAGCTCATTGAGGTAGGCCCATGCTGCGTCACGACCAGCGCCGGTCGTGACGGTGACTGAGAAATGGTGAATTGTCATGTTTCTCCGGTCATCTCCGTGTGTTCCGCGCGAGACTCATGCACATAGATCAGCGGATCGCGTCCGTGACGCACGAGCAAGTGTCGGCCGTCGGCGCCGCGAATGATGTTCTCGACGGTTCCGAAGTGCCCTTTGCCGCCTGACTCCCAGCGCACACGGTCACCGATGGCAAACGGGCCCGTGAATCGTTCTAACGTCATGGCGCGAGTTGTCCTCCTTATCGCACGGCATCGCACTACCTCCTGTATCTAACTCAATCCTTACGTCGGTTTGCGGTTGAGGCGAGCGGCCAAGCGACGGGCGCATTCCTCGGCACGCTGCGCACGACGATGGTCGTGCCCGCATTCGCGTTCGGGCCGCTCATGCCCTACGTATGCGTGATACACGTAGGGCCGTCCTGTCAGTTGCCGCGCCGGGAATGCCTGCCACACGGTTCCCATCCTTTCACCAATAACCAAGCGCCAAGCCCTGGTAGCCGCGCCGGTCTCCGGGTTCGTAGCCACCCGCCGCCGCGCTGTGGCTTGTCCGATGGCATCGGCATTGGCCTGTGTAGCCGTGCTCGCAGCGGTATCGCTGCATCGGCGGTTCGGGAATGTCCCAACGGGGCGTGTCCATTCCGTTCTTCTCATGTCAGCCTGTCGACTTCAAGCTCAGTTCGAAGCAGGTGCCTGTTTGACCGGCTTTTCCCAACCGAGCTGGGATAGGCATCACACTGCGTGTAGGTGAAGTGGTACGTAATGGTCTTGTACGTGGTGTCGAGGATTTTGTTCACTCGACCAGCGACTCCGGCAGTAATGCGAACGATGTCGCCAACCTGGAGATCAGCCGCCTTGATTGACATCAACATCGGGCCGCTCCTCTCTGTACCGACAAGACCGCGTTCTTACGTTTAACCCTTTGGTTGTTGCGGATAGTGACGGGAAGTAGCAGCCGAAGTCGCATTCCGGGCCAGGGCAGCGGTACGGGCAGCCGCCATCTGGACGTTTCGGCAGTCCGTTATGGATACGCATCGAGCCGTTCCAAATCAGTTGGTATTCGCGTCGGCAATACGCGCAGATACCGCGCATCATCATCGTAGTCGGGCCAGGGACGCACGCCTCCGGTAAGCGATGACTTCCTGGGCAACGGTCAGTCATAAATGCCTGCGATTGTTAGTTTCGGCGCGCGTCGCCGTCGTGGTAGCAGCATCCATGCGCGCTGCGGTCATCAGGGCCGCATAGGCAGCACCTTGGCGGGTCAATGCAGGTGAGAAGTGGGGGGCTTGGAGCGCGCCCGCAGATATGGCAATCACGGTCGGGTGGATGTTTGCATCGAGTCATGCCTGTGACTCCTGTTCATTGGTTGCCGATAACTGTCGACCACCCAGCCATTCGGGTCAAAGCTCTTGCCCGCTAGATGGCATCCACACTCTTCCCGGAGGACGGTCACGGTAATGCTCGGTGTTCTCCACGGCGCGTACCACGATTTCCGAGCCACCGCGAACCAGCGTGGCATCCTGCCCTGGATGTGATAGCGCTGCCAGCAGCGTTTCAATATCGCTGCGCGTCAGTTCGACTACCCCCTCGGACAGCCTCGCCCGGGCTGTCGCATCGTCCGGTCGCGCCTCATTTTCGATGGCTCGCACCAGGATTCGGCCCTCTCCGTCGATGAGGGCTTGAGAGCTCAGTGGGTCGTCGAGCTTAGCCAGTAGGACCAACAAGTTGCGTTGAGTCAATTCGACTACCCGCCGCCCACTTTCGTCGCTGATGTACTTCATTGTGATTGTCCCCCCTTGGTTTACGTGGTGCTGCTCAGCCAGACACCGGCATTACCGCCCATCACTTCTCACGAGGGCGCGATGCTCCTGAGGCCCTCGAGTGCTGCGGCCAGCCCTTCGACGGCATCCTTGGTATTTCGAATGGGATCCCGCCATGGTGCAGTTAGCGCTTGCGCCGCCGTTTCGACTGCCCCGTAGGCGCGCACCGCGGCGGCGATCGTCTCGATCTGGCCCAGGGTGACGCGGTCACCCCATGTGGTTCGGCCCTTCTCGCTGGCGACCCAATCAATCTCCGCGCCCAGCGCGGCCTCCACGGCCTTGAGCTTGCGTTGCAGGTCCTCGGCATCGGGTTGGCGCGCCAACCGCCGTTCCACGCCGGCGTCGACGGCTTCGGTGATCTTCTGTTCGGCCTCTTTCCTCGCCGCTGCGCGGGCCTCATGAATCGCGGTGGCGCGCAGGGTGTCTGAACGAGCAATGATCGACCGGACTGCGTCCCATGACGGGCGGTGATCCGCTGATTTACGAGTCGCTGGCTTGTGCACCTGCATCCGGGTCTTGCTTCGGCCCGGATGCATCAGCCCCCACCCGGCGGGCAGTTCCCCGGCCTGGACGATCGTGGGGCTGGGTACCACGAGCCACCATTCGTGGCATTCGTCTGCCCACGCATCAGCCTTGCCCGGTGTGTTGAGTTCGTTGAGCCAATCAGCGCGGCTGACCTTCAGCTCGTGGCCAACCAGCAGTCGGCCGCTGCTGCTGGTGAAGCCGATGTAGATGGCGTCGCAGCGGCTGCCGGCTCCCCAGCCGCCGTTCATCCCAACTTCGGGCAGAAACACACCGCCCGGCAGGTCTGCGCCCGGCTTGATGTAGTGCCGCTTCAGTAAGGCCAACAGTGTGTCGGTCTCGCTCACTGAAGTCCCTGCCCGCCCCTGCGGCCAGCGTTCGCCCGCATCGTGTCCCCCCCGGCGTTCGGTTCGTTTACGCCAGTCTTGCTGTGGCGGCGCAGGCAGCTCGGCATCAACACGCGCGGGGCCGATGCGCTTTGGCCTGCTTGACGATCCATCAGTTGCGGGCGTGGACGACTATTGGTGTGCCGCAAGTCGAGCTCGACAGCGGAGGCCAGTCGGGCAGCGTCGTGGCTTGCGGGAAAGTCGCCGGGCCGCGCTGCGATCACCGAGCAGAATTCGCGCGTCTTCAGCACGGTTAGCGACGAATGCACGGCGCGGAGGTCAGGCTGGCGTCCCGGGCGGGCGGCGGCGCGCCCGTTGATATGCGGCCCGGTACTGCTCGACGGAGATGCCCAAGATCTGGGCCAACGCGGATGCGTTCGCGGCAGTGAGGCCCTGGTCGGCGCGTTCGATCCCCCGCAGCGTGTTAGTGGCGATGCCGGCCGCCGCGGCTAATTGCGGCTGGGTTAACCCGCGGATCACCCGCCAGTCTCCCGGGTAGCGCTCGTCGGGGGCAATCGTCACGACGTCGTCGATCGGGGCCTCCAGTAATGCCATCACCCGCACCAGAAGATCGACCTGCGGGGTACGCGTCCCGGCCTCCCACGCATGCACCGTCGAGTGGGCTACGTCGGCCAACCGTGCTACCTCAGACACGGTTAGGCCGCGGCGGAGACGCAGAGCAGCGAATTCGGTGGGGTTGAAGCCTCGCAGAACGCGCCTGCTCATCGTGCCGTGCGGGGCGCTGCTCGGACCATGAGACGACATTGGCTGAACACTCTCCAAATTGTTCATGCCGCTCGAAGTATCGCGTCGTTATAACGTAGAATAGCTGCACTGGTGATCCTGCGCCGACTCCGGCCCGGCCGGGCTATTCCGGATATCACCGAACGCCGCGGGGGGCAGTTCATCACGCCAGTTGCCTTGGTACGAAAGGGAATCCAAATGTCATTTGTGAGCGTAGTCCCAGAGGAGCTGTCGTCGGCCGCAGCCGATCTCGACGCGATCGGCTCAACCATCGGCGACGCCAGCGCTGCGGCGGCCGAACCCACAACCCGGGTGCTAGCGGCTGGCGCTGACGAAGTCTCAGCGGCCATTGCGGGGCTGTTCAGCGACGTCGGTAAGGAATTTCAGGCCCTCACTGCCCAGGCGGCCGTGTTTCACCAGCAGTTCGTCCAAACCCTCACCGGCGGCGGCGCAGCTTACGGCGCTGTCGAAGCCGCGAACGTCTCGCCGTTACGGGCCCTGGACAACGCCGTCAACACCGTCCCCACGTCCGCGCTACAAACCGTGGAAAATCTGATTGACAGCCCAGCGCTGCAACCAATCGAGAACGTCATCAACACCCCTACCGAGCTGCTGTTGGGACGGGCGCTGATCGGCAACGGCGCTAACGGAACTCCCACTAGTCCCAACGGACAACCCGGAGGACTGCTCATCGGCAACGGCGGCAACGGCTACAACGGCGCAGGCGGCAACGGGGGATCGGCCGGGTTGCTCGGTAACGGCGGCACCGGTGGTAGCGGTGCGCCCGGGGCCGTGGCCGGATCGGTCATCGGCAACGGCGCCAATGGCGGCCCGGGAGGCAGCGGCGGCGCCGGCGGCCTGCTCGTCGGCAATGGCGGCGCCGGCGGAACAGGCGGCCCCGGCGGGGCCGCAGGACCGGTTGCCGGTAGCCCGGGCGCCGGCGGGCCCGGTGGTCTCGGTGGAGCAGCTGGACTGCTTGGCCAACCCGGACCTGGCGGCGGCAATGGACCTTCGGGCAGCCCGAGTATCGTCGGGGCACTTCAAGGCGACGTGCAAGGCGCCCTCAATGCCGGTCTGGGTGGGATCGACTCCATATTCCACGGAGTGATCGGTGACGTTCGCGGAGTTGTCGATGGCTTCGTCGGCGGTGTGCAACACGCCGTTATCGGCGCCGTCTCAGGTACCGAACACTCCTTGCTGAACGATTTCGGGCTCGGCTTCCTCGACCCGGGCACCGGATCCATCGGCCTGTTCAACGCCGGCCCCAACGATCTCGGCTTTTTCAACTTCGGCGCAAACGACACCGGCATCGGCAACTTCGGGTCCAACCAAAGCGGGGTCCTCAACATCGGAGGCGGCAACGCCGGCTACTTCAATATCGGCTTCAACAACAATGGCACCGCCAACTTCGGCTTCAACAACACCGGCAGCATCAACCTCGGTGCCGGCAACGCAGGCTCAATCAACCTCGGGTTCGGTAACAACGGCAATTACAACGTGGGCCTGGACAACCTCGGCAGCATCAACATTGGCTTGGAGAACATCGGCAGCGAGGATCTCGGCTGGGCCAACACCGGCACCGGCGACCTCGGGATCAAACTCAACGGCTCGTACGAGATCGGCTTCAGCCGCCTCAACCTCAGCCTCGCTTAACGAAAAGATTCCCGTGCCAAGGCGTTAAGCCCACCTACGCGCCTGCTGTAACTACGGGCTCCCACGCGCGCCGTATCGCGACGGGGAGAACAAGTTCGTCCCATAGGTCCATCAGTAGCGCGCCATCGACGTAGGCGAGGACATCGTCGGGTGTACCTTCGCGCAGGACTATCTCGTACACCCGCGCCCGTTGACGCCGGTCGCCTAATTCGTATCGTCGCCCGGGATCCGACCAGTTCAGGTGGAACGGTAATTCCACTGCGCGGAAAGCCAGATTCAGCGGCAGTCTTGGCAATCGTGTTGGGACCAGTACCGGCCGGCCTCGATCAACGGCACGCTGTTCGAATTGGATCCGTGGCTGCAGGGCGATATCGAACCCCGCGGCGGACACAAGTCGGGCCGCTACGTCGAGGCTCGGCGACTTACGCCCGCGCTCGTACGCCGACAGTGTTGACCGCGACGTATGAGCCCGGCGGGCGAGCGCTTCCTGCGACATGCCGGACGCTTCGCGTGCCTGCACGAGGATCCGTTCTGCTGTAGACACACTCCATGTGTATCCGATTGGATACGTCCGGTCGAGTCGGCTCGGGTTCTATCTCCGCGTGGAGGGCAGGGCGCTGCTGCTTGGGAGACGTCACAGTGATTTGATGGCATCGAGCAGTCCGCGTAGCCGCGGCGCCTCGTCGCTGTGCGTGTAGGCGTCGAGCCATTTAGTGACTTTGGCTATGAGCTCGGGAGATAGCGGCCAACTCGCAGCCAACATGGTCTGCAGCACGGTGTCGATCGCTCGGTATGAATCGCCTGAACCGATGGCGGCGTAGAGCTGGTCACGCTCATGGTCGGCGAGCAGAGGGCACACCGCATCAGCCAGTTCCCAAGCTAAGTCAGATTCGGCTCGATCATCCACGTTCATATTTTCGTTGGCCAGGGCAGTTCATGCGCGGCCAATACCGTTCGGGCCGCACAGGACTCGCTCCTGCTCATGGTGGTCGCGAGTACGTAGAATCAAGTTGTGACCAGCCCATACAGCAGACGTGCACTCACCGCAATCGGTAGGCATCGCGATGCGATCGCAGGTGTCCTCGCAAAGTACGGGGCGAGCAATCCACGGGTCTTCGGATCGGTAGCGCACGGTACAGCGGGACCGGAAAGCGACATCGATATCCTGGTTGACCTTGCAGAGAACGGTCAGGGGAGTCGTTTGGCCCGACTCTCGGGTATCCGAATAGAACTCGAAGAGCTGTTGCATCTGCCCGTTGATGTTGTGTCCGCGGAGCTGCTCAAAGACGAAATCTCCAGTGCCGCTTCTGCAAGCGCCTCGCCAATCACGCTGTCCCCCTTGGCCGCCGCGCCATCTCCCAAGTGACCGGTCCGGCACGATACCCGTTTCGCGCGGTGAGGTAGTCCTTCGACAGCACCAGCGAGGTCGCGGTGGCCACCACGAGCACATAAACGGGCAGCAGATGCTCGAGGTGGGTGTAGCCGATCGCGAAATGAACAACGAGTACCGGCACTGTCCCGAAGGCGCAGCCCAGCAGCAGGCACCACCACACCCACCGTTGCCCCCGGCGCCAACCCCACATGCTGATCAACAGGACGGCGAGTCCCGCGCCCACCAGCGCGCCACCAAACCCCGCACGGTCGTGGGCAATGAACGGCAACAGATGAGCGTCGGCAGCGCGCAGATGCTCGGCGTGCGTACCCAGGAAATCGAGGTCGGTCGGGACGAACACCGACGTCAATCCCACCATCGAGATGACCGCGCCCGCCACGGCCAAGCCAGCGCCGACGCCGATCATCAGCAGTTGACCCCACAACGCGCGACGACGCTGCGGCTCGGGTCCTTCGGCGATCGGCGGCCAATGCGGGTCGGCGGGGCCGCGCCACACCGCAAGGAGCAGCATCGGAAACAGCACGATCACGACCAGCGTATGCAGCGGTTCGACGAATCCTGTTCCCAGGAAGTAGAAGTAGCTCAGGAACGCAACGAGCCCCGAGATCAGCAACGCGCGCCGCGCCCAGCGGTAGCCCTGCCTCATCTGCTGGGCCAGCCCGAGGTAGAGGATTCCGATGCCGATCATGTTGCCGGCCATCGTGATCCGATCGTGCTGGAGGAAGCCGACCAGATGGCGATTGAAGTGATGCAGGTCTGACACGGAGGCGCCGAGGTAGTCGCGGTCGTACCACAGCAGCACCGGACCTAACGTGATCGCCGCTGCGCCGGCGCCGGCCACGATCAAGCCCACGCCGACAAGCGCGGCCCACAGCCATCCCGGCCAGCGCCTCGGATCGGCCGAGATATCGCGCCACGGTGCTGGCGGTGATGTCGGCGTGGCGGCCTCGATCACCCGGTTGAACCAGCCCGGTCCCGCAGCGACCAGGACCGGGGGAGTGGCGAGCACGGTTGTCGACGGGTCGGCGAGCGCCTCGATGGCGGCCGCGAGGTTCGGGGTTGAGAGCCGTACGGTATCAGCGGGATTGCCGATGCTGACGGCGTCGACGTCGCCGGCGATCGCATCGCACACCTCGACACTGTCGGCGACCGCGGTGACGCGGCAGCGCCGGCCGGCGGCCGCGCGCCGCACCAGCTCCACGTCGCTGATCCGGACCGGGTTGATCTCGATGACACCGGCTCCCTGTACCGGGAGAACGGTTATGGCTTCGCGGGCGATCCAAGGTGGGACGGAAGCGCCGAACCGACCAGACCACTCCGGCAACGGCGTCGGGTGGTCAAACACCACGGGGATCCACCGCCGTCCGCCCGCATGCCTGATGAGCGCCGCCAGGAATCGCAGTGCCAGGACTTGGGTACGGCGCTCGCCCAGGACAGCTGTGGCGAGAGGGCGAAGCGGGTGGTAGGTCCAGTCCGGCACACGCCAATCTTCGCATTCCGGCGAGTCACTTCCGGGCCCGTCGTAGACGCATGAGGTACGTGACGTTTGACGTCATCCGCGCACGTGTCGAGGATTCGATCGGCTTCGCCAGCGACCCGCAGTCCGGGCAGCTGCCGTTCCGCCCGCGAGCGAAATAGGTCCTGGAGCACACCCGATGCGAGGCCGAGACAGGCAGGCAGCGGTTGGTGGGGCCTCTCATATTTTGGCGGCGCTGATGTTTGACACCCAGTCAGCGGCGGCGAAGACGATGGCGAGCATGAACCTCGCGCCGACCGCGGTGCGTGGACGACACTTGCTCCACCGCGATCCGAGCGCCAACCAATCCGTAGCGACTAATGTTTCCCTGCCGCGGTGAGCATGGCAGCGCGGGCCTGCGGCGATGATCGGCTGCGCCTGACCTCTCAGGCATTGACGTGTGTGTACCTGAGGGCCTATATTAATCGTCGTTAGCCCCGTGTGGACCGCTGACCGTTAGGTTATGTCGCCGGGGCTTTAGCATGTGTGAGGGGTTTTGGTCGTTGTCAGACCAATGGATAGATTCCTGGCTAAGCGCACCACGGTTTCACAAGTACGTGACTTTGTGTGGGAACGACCGCGGCCGCGCGTTGGCCGTGTATGAGTGGAATGTAGCTCTCGGGCAGGCACTCATGCGCGACATCGCCCACTTCGAGGTGGCACTCCGCAACGCATACGACGCTGCATTCACCGCCAAGTGGGCCGGCACTGATCATTGGCTGCTGTCTCCGTCTTCACCGGTGGTGATGCCGATCTGGCGCATCAAAGCCAACCGCAGCGGGCTCAAGCGCGGCACCGACGTCAACTACGTCAACCGCAAAGCGGTGGACTCCGCGATACACAAGTGCGGCGGCGTGAGTGCTACGGCGGGCAAGGTGATCGCGGAGTTAAACTTCGGGTTCTGGCGTTCCCTGACGACCGCTTCGCACGAAAAATCGATTTGGGTCCCATACGTGCACTTTGCCTATCCGAAGGGCACATCACGTTCGGCCGTCGATAGCGATCTTCGGGACATCAACGTCGTACGCAATCGCATTGCACACCGTGAGCCGATTTTCGACCGACACCACAACCCCACTCAGGAGCCACGCCAGATCCATGCCACGGTCGTTCAGCTTATGCAGATGTTCTCAAGCGACGCTGCGAACCACGTGTCGTCCACATCGACCGTGATGTCTGTTCTTGCCCAACGACCGTAGGACAAGACCCATCTGACAGGTAGAGGTCGGCGATGCAGTTCAGCAGAGTGGTCGTCGGATCCCGAGCACGCGTTTCACTGCCACGCCCCGGGCATCACCTTCGGGCTCTTGAAATGTTGCGCAGCATTCAAAATGAACACGACGGCGGCGGTTTCGGTGAGGACGAACGGCGGTAGTTGGCGTGCAAGCTGACGCGCTGATCTTCGCGGTGGGGCTAGAAATGTGGCGACCGCTCAACCGGCCCGGTCGTCGTGGTGTTCCTCGTCGACGTCGTCATTCCAGTAGGCCCATTCGGGAAGAGGCGTGTTGGGCATAGCGCCGTAGACGGATGCCTCGTACCCGGGTTGGGTGCGGTGTGGTTTCCAGTGTGGATCCAGTCTGTTCGCTCGTGAGCGTCGTACGCCGCGAGTGATCAGAGCGACAATGCCGCCGACGATGAAGGTGATCAGCACGGCGTGGGAAGCCACTAGCAGTGTCATCTCTCCTCGCTGCGGGTCTGGTTGATAGCCGCCACGATTGGCATGATCGTCCCGTCGAAAGATGGTGGCGCATAGTCACATTCGGCCACCGCGGGCGCGGCGTTGCGGCTGCGCTGTTCGGTCACTCATCTTTGGGGCGGCGATTGAATCCTTCGAGGAAATTCCAGGACTGGCTGTGTTTGGCGACGTGTAGGTAGTAGGCGTGGTTGGCGATCGTCATGGCCAGCCCGGCAAAACCTAAGCCGATTGCACGGGCAAGCGAGTCGGGCATGTCTATGGCGACTGTGACCACCGCGACGGCGCCAGCGACGGCGAGCAGTGTAAGGCCTTTTCGCCACATGCCTTTGGCGATGAAATACAACGGGCCGAACAGAAACGCCATGGCGTTGCTGGTGAGGCGGACTCGGGCACCGAAGGGCAGCGCCTTATAGGCTTCTCGCGCTTGCGGCGATGACGACGGAAGCCCGTAGGCGTCGAAGAAGGCAAACCGTGAGCGCCATCGCGGTGGGCTTGACCCCGTTTAGTGGACACAGGGTCAGGCGGCTTTTGCCGTCTGAGTGAGTCGGTCTTCGAAGTCGACCGGGGCCATCATATCGAGGGCTGAATGGCGTCGGCGTCGGTTATAG
>NZ_JACKSY010000103.1:0-6140 GCF_025821985.1 Mycobacterium timonense
TGTCTATAACCGACGCCGACGCCATTCAGCCCTCGATATGATGGCCCCGGTCGACTTCGAAGACCGACTCACTCAGACGGCAAAAGCCGCCTGACCCTGTGTCCACTAAACGGGGTCAAGCCCAACACCACAGGTACGTCGGCTGAGTTGGGTCATCGCGCACCGCCATGTTTCGTTGTGTTAGACCAGGTGCGGGGTCCGAGGTTTTTCTGGGCTGGCCAGGGCTCGGGCGGCCACGAGTGCGGCCACCATCGCGGCCACATAGATGAGTCCGTCATCTTTGAGACCCCATTTGATGGCGGCAAGTGTCGCCACGCCCGCGAGCATGAGTAGCCCGCCGACGGCCGTGCTGCGCCGGCCCCCGGTGTGCGTGATTGGGTCGTCCCAGCCGGGTAGCGGGTTGTTCTCCAGGGGCCGGAGAGCCACGAACAGCACTGCCATCACGGTGGTCATGATCAGCACTTGCGCGATGCTTACGGTGACGAAGTGCTGTTGGCTGGGGTAGCGCGGATTGCCGCTGTAATCGAAGAGCAGGTGCATGAACAGCAGCACGGGCATGTGCCACAGGTAGAGGGTCATCGCTCCGGAGTTGCCGATTACGGTCCACCACCACACCCGGGGTCGCTGCGCCCACCTGCCGATTGCTGGCGCGGCGCAGATGGCTAGGGTGCTCAAGATGATGGCGTGACCGGCCAGCAGCAGCGACGGCGGGCTCGTGTTGGACAGGTGGTGGTCTCCGGTGCCGACCATGCTCAGTTCATAGGGCCCCCAATGCATCAACGCGATGTTGACCGCCAGCAGCGCTGCGGCCGTGGCGAGGGCGGCGCTGCGGGTTAGCAGCTGGCGGCGGTAGGCGACGCCGAACATGGCCGGGATCAACCAGACCGCGAGGTTGAGATATCCGAGCGGCGCGGCGGCGGGCCAGTTGACCCGCATCGTGTCGATGATCGCGATGGCCCCGTAGACCAGTGCCACACCCGCTGCGAGCCGGGCGGTGGTGGTGATCCGGTACAGCAGTGGCATGGCGGCCAGCACCAGCACGTAGGCGCCGAGGAACCACAGCGCCTGAATAGAGACGCCGGCGACTGGGTCGTAGACGTGTTGGGGCAGCAGCCGATGCAGCACGGCTAGTGCGCACGCCCAGAATCCGAGGTAGTAGAACACCGGCCGAAATAGCCTGGTGCAGCGTTTCATCAGCCATCCGCCCCAGTTGGTGCCGGGTTGCCAGGACGTCAGGCACGCCGCGGTGCCAGCAAAGAAGAACAGGGGCATGATCTGGAAAATCCAGGTGAGGGCCTGGAACACAGTCGAGGTGGTGAGCAGGTTGTCCCAGATCAGCACGTTGTTGCGGATGAGGCTGGTTGCCATCACCGTGTGGCCGAACACCACGCCGGCTAAGGCTGTGATGCGGATGACGTCGATGGCGCGGTCGCGATCGGCCGGGGTGCGGGCGGCGAGCTCGGTGGGGTCGGGGACGCCCATCACAGTTGTCATCGGGCGGTTGCCTTTCTATGCGGTGACGTGAAAGTGGTTGCAGGCCAAGCCGTGATACGGCGCGGTTGTGTCGTGGCAGCGCTGCCACTTGGTTAGGGGCCGGCGGCGGGTTAGGCCTGCCGGTTGCGGTCGTGCTGGGCGAGGTTGCGCGCGTAGCCGGCGCCCATGCCCAGCAGGACGAGGCCCACGACGATGAATGCGGCTACCCGGAAGATGCCGTCCAGGGTGCTCAGGTCGAAGAGGAAAAGCTTCGCGGTGGCCGCAGCGGTGAGCGCCAACCCGCCGGTGATCGCAACCGTGCGGCGTTCACCGTTGGGTTGCCGCTGGGCGTAGACGAACAGCGCGGCCGCCATCGTGATCCAGCAGATGGTGGCGGCCATGTGGCCAGCCAGGAACCCGCCGTCGGCGCCGCCGACGAGGACACCTGCCGTGACCGTGAACGTGGTGACGGCGTAGACGACCACTGCTCCCCCACCTGCGCGCAGCATCCGCGCGATGTCGGGGTTGCGGGACTGCAAGCCGGCCCACGCCCGCGCAATGGTGATCACGCTTGCGATGACGAGCGGGCTGGCCGCGAGCGTGGCCACCGTGATCGGCGCCGGCATCACCGTCGCGGTCAAAAGTGCACTGGGCGGCGCATAGCCTAGGAACAAGGCGCCGCCGACGGCGCCGAATCCTGTTGCTGCCCAGCGTGCGACGACGTCACGGCGGCCGGCGACGGCGACGACGATCGCCAGCGCGAGCAGGACCGGGCCCGCCACGTAGCCGGCGAACGCGGCGTTGACGGCGATCAGCGCTGACACCGCAGAAAGCGCCGACCACACTTGGACGACGATCCGGGGCAATTCGGCGCCGAGGAGCACGACCGCGAGGACGCCTGCCGCGAGGGTGCCGGCCAAGATTGCGGCCAGCCAATGATCGACCGCGATCCCGGCAGCCAGTACGGGTAGCGTTCCGGCGGCTGTCAGCACGGCCAGGGCGGCCGGGTTCGTGGTGGCGGGCAGCAGTGCCAGTCCGCTGACGATGGCCAGGATCGCGGCCGCGCCGCAGGCGCCGCCGAGCAGCCACGGGTTGTCGTGCGCGCTGGTGCTCACCAGCGCCGCCAGCAGCGGCAGGGCCGCCGCAGCCATGCGGGCGGCGTGCATCCCGATCCAATCTTTGCCGAGTTGCACCGGCAGCGACGCCGCGGAGAGGGCAAGCATGAAGGCGATGAGCAGCAGGTCGACGCCGCCGGTGATGACAGGGGCCAGGACGATCATGGGGACCAGCACCAGAAGTGCGAGGTGTTCGGAATCCCAGCGCCGGGCCAAGGTGAGGCCCGCGCCGCCCACGATGGCGGCGATGATCAGCCCGAGAGGCGCCGACACCCACCGGTAGATGGTGGTGACGGCGATGACGTCCAGGTACGCCGCGGCAATACCGGTGGCGGCCAGCGCGATTGCGCCGATGCGCCCGCCCGGCCGGTTCTGGAGTCGGTTCGCCACAGCAAGCAGTGCGAGTGACAGGGCGCCGCCACCGGCGACCCGGATCTGTGGCCTAAGCAGGCCGGCTTTTGCTGCCAGTACCAGCAGGAGCACTACTCCGACCAGCGTCACCGCCACCCCCGCGACAGCGAGCAGCTTGCCGATCCAGCCGGAGTCTCCCGCCGAGGCGGCAACCGTCGGCGCCGCCGCCGCCGGCGCCGGTGTTCGGCGAGGCGACGGGGGCGCGGCGGCGGGTGGCGGCCCGGCGGGCGGTGGGGCGGCGGGCGACGGCGGTGGGGGCGGCGGCGCCACAGATGCGCCAGCCGGGAAGGGAGTCGACCACTGCCATGCCGGCGCCGGCGCCGGCCACGCCGGGGGTACTGCCGCCGGGACCGGGGCCGGCGGCGCGGCAGCGCCTGTTCCCTGTGCTGCCGCGGTTGTGATCAGGCGGTCCAGCTCAGTCAGATCGCCCGAGATTCGAGACACCTGGCGAGCCAGCACGTCAAATTCTTCGGAAAGCCGGCTGATGACAGCACTGTGCGCTTCAGTCATGCCTGCCACGATGGCGGGCGGCACACCAAAATGGATGAGTAGGACTACTTAATTCCGGGGTTCCTCGTCGAGGCCGTGCTCGATGGCGTAGCGGGTCAACTCCACCCGGTTAGCGATCTGAAGCTTACGGAACGTCGCCTGCACGTGGTTTTCGACGGTGCGGTGACTCAACGACAACTTCGCGGCGATCTGCTTGGAAGACAACCCTTTCGCAACGTAACGCAGCACCTCGGTTTCCCGCTCAGTGAGGCTGGGCGTGGCGGGCCCCGCCTCCGGGCTCCGGGCTATGCGCCGGTACTCCCCCAACACGAGCCCAGCCAGACCGGGAGTGAACACGGCGCGCCCCGCAGCGGTAGCACGCACCGCCTCAGCCAGTTCGGATTTCGACGCGCTTTTGACCAGGTATCCGGTCGCGCCCGCCTTGACGGCCTGCAGCACATCGTCGTGTTCATCGGAGGCCGACAGCACCAGAATCCGTGAGTTCGGCGATACCTCGAGCACCTCCGTCGTTGCCTGCGCGCCATCGCCGTCTGCGAGCCTCATGTCCATCAGCACCACCTCGGGCTTGACCACCGCGGCGCGCCGTCGCGCCGCGCTCACGCCGTCGGCGGTGGCGACGACGGTGAACCCATCGTCGGCGAGGTCGCGGGCAACGGCGTCGCACCAGATCGGATGGTCGTCGACGACCATCACGGTCAGTGCCGGCTGGTCAGCCATGCGAGTCCCCGCGCCGGGGAACGGTGAGTTCCCATTCGGTGCCGTCACCGACGTCGGTGTGTAGTTGTGCGCTACCGCCCAGCGCCGCGAGGCGTCCGACAATGGACTTTGAGATCCCGACGTGCCCTTGTTGGGCTGCCTCCTCAAGGCGGCCGTCGGCGATACCAACGCCGTCGTCGCGGACACTGATCGTCACGGCATCTCCCAGGTCTTCCAAAAGCACGAATGCTCGAGCGTGCGGTCCCGCATGCGAGCGGACGTTGTCCAATGCATTGCCGACCGCCGCGTCGAGCTCGTCGGCGACGTGCCGGTCCAGGGTCACCGGGGTCGCCGGCAGGCTGATCGACACCCGGTCGTCGTGCCTGCGGGTCAGCAGCGTACGCATGTCGGTAGTCGACGCATCGCCGGGCGTGGTGAAGTCTGCGGAGCTCACCAGGCGGCGCAGCGCCCGTTCTT
This sequence comes from Mycobacterium timonense, assembly GCF_025821985.1. NCBI lineage: Bacteria > Bacillati > Actinomycetota > Actinomycetes > Mycobacteriales > Mycobacteriaceae > Mycobacterium > Mycobacterium timonense. The sequence goes on from NZ_JACKSY010000103.1 coordinate 4,683, forward strand.
GTTCGCCGGCCAGGTCTGCCAGATCGGATGCGGCGCCACCGATTTCGTGACCGCGCTTGGCCACCAACGCCAGCACCTGGATAACGCCGTCGTGGACGTGGCGCGAAAGGCGTTCGCGTTCGGCCACCGTGGCGGACAGCCGGCTCGCTTCCTGTAGTTCTTCGTGGGCGCGCCGAGCAGTCGTTGCGGCCATGCCGATGGCCAAGCCCAGCGCTATCTCGATGATGAGGGTGGCGTTGTGGCTCATGTTGAGACTGAAGTAGTTCTTGACGGCGAAATTTGTGGCCATCACTGTCAACCCGGTCGCCATCCCACCAGCGGGACCAAACTGCAGCGCCGCCGAGATCGTTGGGTTGGTGGCCCACAAGGTAGTGGGCCAGGTCTGGTTGTCGGCGGCCCACTGAGAGGTGGTGACAATCTTGTTGGACCACATCAACGCGACGACGATCACGACTTCGGCGATCACCCACAACGGTCGCCGACCGAACCCCCGCAGATAGGCGATTGCGCAGGCCACACTCCAGCAGACCAACACCGCGAACAGCAGCCACGTCAGCCCGGGCCGGCGCAGATCAGAGTTGACTGCGATCTGAAACCCCAACGCGTAAAGGCAACTCAGCAAGCGAAACACTTGCGCCGCACGCCACAGCGGCGCCGTCGCATCAGACCTGCCCAACGATCGCACGGGCTCAGGATAGGGCGGCGCCAGGCGGACGACCGGCATCGCCACCACAGCACACCACGGCATACTGGTGCCTTGTGATGATTCGGTTCACGCTGCAGCCTTTCTGGGTGCGGTTGCTCATTTCGGCGCCCATCCTCGCAGTGTTCTGGGGTGCCGGCATCAGCCTTTCAAGCTCTCCGAGCCCCAGCGTCTTGCACAGCGTTGTCTTTGCCGTGTTCGTTGGTGTTGCCTTGGCGGCGTGGATCACCTACAGCCGTGAGCCCGCACACCGGGCGCTCGTCGAGGCCGTGGCAAGTGTTGACAAAACCGGCCGCGGCCAGGCCATCGCCGCTGTCGTTCGTGGCGATGTGCCAAGCGATCCAGAGCTGCGATCCGTTGCGATCCGGCTGGGCTCGGCATACCTGGGCGGCAAATCCGCTGACCAACTGAAGCGCCAAGAACGACAGACCTGGATGGTCTTGGTGTTCCTTGGTCTGTTATGCGTCGCGGGTGTGGTGGTCGAATCCAGCGTGCACGCGCGCCTCTATTTTGTGGCGCTGGCATTGATATCGGCGGTGGTGCTGCCCCTCGGGCTGCTGCGCGCTCGACGAATTCAGCGCAACATCTCCACGCTCGCTGAGGGCCTCCCGGACGCGGCCTGAACTCCCGGCGGCGGGGAGCGTCCCGGGGAGTGGTGTAAGTGATGGCGGCGTGTCGGTCCCTGACGTAAGAGGGCCATCGCGTGAGTCTCTGTGGTGAAACGACCAAGAATCACTACCGAGAGGAACATCGCG